>JBIIYI010000389.1:0-3349 GCA_044346895.1 Phycisphaerales bacterium | reverse complement strand
GCTCAACGACGTCGCGAGCGCACCGTCACGACGCATCTCGGCCCGCCGCGATTGAATCGCGGCGAGGCCGGCCAGAGCGAGCAAGTTGCGAAGCAGGTTGCGAGCGCTCCATCACGTCGTGTAGTCGGCGTTCAGCCGCACGTACTCGGTCGTCAGTCCGCACGAGAGGAACGTGTCGGAGTTCGCCTCGGCCTCCGCGCCCTCGCTCGCGCCGAGCGAGATCGCGATGTCGACGTGCGAGCCGTTGAAGGCCGCGCGCACCGCATCGCGGTCGGCGGGGCAGGGCTCGCCGTCGCGGAAGATGAGGATCCCTCCGACGCGAAGCTCGAGGTCAGCCGGGCGGAACGCGACGCCCGCGCGGCCTGCGGCGGCGACGATGCGGCCCCAGTTCGGATCGCCGCCCGTGATCGCGGTGCGCACGAGGAGGCTTGATGCGACGGTCTCGGCGACGCGCAGCGCATCGGCCTTCGACGCCGCTCCCGCGACGCGCACCGAGAGCGAGCGCTCGAAGCCCTCGCCGTCGCAGACGATCATCCTCGAAAGGTCGCACGCGACCTCGCGGAACGCCTGCGCGAGCATGGCTTCATCGCAGGCGCCGGCCGCGCCCGACGCGAACGCGAAGACCGAGTCGTTCGTGCTCGTATCGCCGTCGACCGAGATGCGGTGGTAGCTCGCGTCGGCCGCGTGGCGCAGGATCCGGTCGAGCGTGCGCGGATCGACCTCGGCGTCGGTCGCGAGCACCGAGATCATCGTCGCCATGTCGGGGCGGATCATGCCCGCGCCCTTCGCGACGCCCGCGACGTGCACGCGGCGTCCGCCGCCGCAATCGACCGTCCGCGCGGACATCTTCGGCTTCGTGTCGGTCGTCATGATCGCGCGCGCGAACGGCTCGAGGCTTCCTCCATCCTCGCCGTCCGCAAGCCGCGCGGCCATGCGCGCGATCTCGGGCGCGATCCGGTCCATCGGGAGCTGCACGCCGATCACGCCGGTCGAGTTGACGAGCACCGACTCGCCCGCGCAACCGAGGGCGAGCGACACCGCGTCGACCATCTCCTGCGCGTTGGCGAGTCCGCGCGGACCGGTCGCCGCGTTCGCGCAGCCGGAGTTCAGGATCAGCGCCGTCGCGTGTCCGCGCGAGTCCTTCAGGTGGCGGCGCGAGACCTCGATCGGCGCCGCCGCGAAGAGATTTCGCGTGAAGATCGCGGCGGCCGTCGCGCCCATTCCCATCGAGAGGAGCGCGAGATCGTCGCGGCCCGGCTTCTTGATCGCGGCCGCGCCGACCGACGTGCGGAATCCGCGCGGCCAGCGGAGCGCGGCAGGGGAGACGCCCGCCGAAGCGGGCTGGGCGGACATCGTGGTGTTCGTCATCGGATCGTTCCTTCGTTGCCGCGGCGTCACTTCCCGTTGTCCGGGAGCAGCGTGTCGTGCACCAGCGCGATCTCGTCGCAGTTCGCGTTCTTCGGGCAGTTCGCGCAGTCCTTCGTCACCTTCTCGGGGAGCGAGTTGATCGACACGCGGCGGAATCCGCACTTCTCGAAGAAGTCGGGCGCGCGCGTGAGGACGAAGAGCTTGTCGATGTGGAGCTGTCCCGCGACCTGCTGGAAGTGGCGCACGAGGCCCTGGCCGATGCCGCGGCCCTGGTGCTCGGTGTGCACGCCGAGCGAGCGGATCTCCGCGAGATCGGGCGTGTAGATCCAGAGCGCCGCGCAGCCGACGACCTTGCCGTCGATGACGGCGACGCCGAAGTCGAGGATCGCCTTCATGATGTCCTCGCGCGAGCGCGGGAGATTCTCGCCGTGCTGCGCCCAGTAGTCGACGAGGTGGACGATCGCATCGAGGTCGTCCATGCGCGCCTGCCGGAACTCGACCTCGCCCGCGCCCGCCGGAATCGCGCGTTCGCGCAGCATGCGGCGCACGCGCTCGATCGCGCTCTCGACGGCCTTCGGGCCGGTGCCGCCGGTCACGCCGCGCTTCTCGAGCGTGGCGCTCACGGTGAGCTGGGTGTAGACGTCGTTGTTCGCGCGCGGAGCCTGCTCGCGGATCACGTCGAGCGGGAGCTCCTCGAGCGACGAATGCGCCTCGATCGCCTTGCGCACGAGGCGCCCGGCCTGGTGGTGCGCCTCGCGGAACGGCACGCCGAGGCGCGTGAGGTAGTCCGCGAGGTCGGTCGCGTTCGTGTAGCCCTCCGCGGCCGCGACGAGCGCGTTCTCGCGGTTCACCTTGATGCCCGCGACCATCGGCGGCAGGATGCGCAGGCACATCGAGAGCTGCCGCATCGCGTCGAAGAGCGGCTCCTTGTCCTCCTGCAGGTCCTTGTTGTACGCCATCGGAAGACCCTTCACGGTGACGAGCAGCGTGACGAGGTTCCCGATCTGTCGGCCGGTCTTCCCGCGGAAGAGTTCGAGCGCGTCGGGGTTCTTCTTCTGCGGCATGAGCGAGCTGCCCGAGGTGAACGCGTCGGGAAGCTCGACGAGCGAGGCCTCGCTCGTCGCGTAGAAGATGAGGTCCTCCGCGAAGCGCGAGAGGTGCACCGCGCAGATCGCGCAGGCGGAGAGCGTCTCGATGACGAAGTCGCGGTCGCTGACGGCGTCGAGCGAGTTCGCCGTCGGCGCCCGGAAGCCGAGATCCTTCGCGAGCGTCTCGCGGTCGATCGGATACGCGGTGCCCGCGAGCGCGCCCGAGCCGAGCGGCGACATGCGCACGCGCTTGAGCGCGTCGGAGAGGCGCTCGAGGTCGCGGCGGAACATCTCGACGTACGCGAGACACCAGTGCGCGAAGAGGATCGGCTGCGCGCGCTGCAGGTGCGTGTAGCCCGGGCACGGCGTCGTCTTCTCGCGCTCGGCGAGGTCGACGAGCGCGTTCATCGCGGCCTTCAGCTCGGACTGGCGCAGCTTCAGCTGACGAGCGGTCCAGAGCCGGAGGTCGGTCGCGACCTGGTCGTTGCGGCTGCGCCCCGTGTGCAGCTTCTTGCCGAGATCGCCGACGCGCGCGATGAGCTGCCGCTCGACCCACGAGTGGACGTCCTCGTCGGACGCGTCGAGGATCGACGACGGATCCTCCTTCGCGAGCGCGAGGATCTCGCCGAGCGCCGCCTCGATCTCGCGCTGCTCGTCGGCGCCGATGACGCCGGCGCGCATGATCGCCTTCGACCATGCGATCGATCCCTCGATGTCCTCGCGCACGAGCGCGCGGTCGAACGGGAGCGAGTCGTTGAACTCGCGGAAGAGGTCGTCGGCCTTGCCTTCGAGTCGGCCGGCCCAGATGGCGGTGGTCATCCGTCGTTGCTTTCGGTCAGGGTGCGGTGAGGAGCGGGAAGCGCGGCGTTTCCCGTCGAGGAAACGCCGCGGAA
>JBIIYI010000042.1:0-11562 GCA_044346895.1 Phycisphaerales bacterium | reverse complement strand
ACCGCGCTGCTCGAGCCGACGGTCCTCGCCTGTTGCATCGGTCCGGATCCGGTCCGACGTGAGGCCATGCGCGCTCGCGCGCGTCGGGTCGGGGTTATCCGGACGGGACGGGTGTCGATGGAGCTCCAGCCGTCGGAGGCAAAATCCGTCCTTCGCTGCCATAACACGTCCTCTTGCTCGTTCGATCGGGCTGGCGTGGGTGCGGCGGGGGCGTCCTCGCGTACCGTGCCGGTCCGCCTCGGTGCCTTCGGTGCCCCCGGCGTCGGATGGTGCGTGGCATCGCGGCCCTGGTTCGGCCGCTGCTCCGTGCTTCCGACGGCGTCGGCCCTCCGCCCGAGACGGCGTGCACGGACCGCGCGCGATCGTCGAGGCATCGAGCCTCGCCCTCGACGAGACCGCGTCGCGTCCGCGTTCCTGCCAGTGTTCCGAACTTCTCTCCTTCGAGCATCCTCGTTCGCGTCCTCCCGAGGTGCGTCACGCACCGGAGCCTCCATGAAGCCTGTCTTCCGTCTCGTCACCCTCCGTTCCGCCTCCGTCGCCGCGATCGCGCTCGTCGCGAGCGAGTCGCTTCTCTTCGCGCAGAATGAACCGCCGGCGGGCGGTCAGGGTGGCGGCCAGCAGGAGGGTGGCGGTCGCGGCGGACGCGGTGGTGGCAACGGTGGTGGGAATATGGGCCGCGGCTTCGGCGGCAACATGGGCCGCGGCATGATGGGCGGCATGGGACGCGGCATGCAGGACATCCGCGAGGCCATGACCCCGGACTTCGAGCGCGGCGACATCCGCATCTTCGTGCGCCAGCTCAACCTCACCGAGGATCAGAGCGGCGTCCTCGAGAACCTGTTCGTCGACTACGAGGCGGCGTACCAGCCCGAGGCGGACGCGATCATGACCTCGATGACCGACATCGGCCGCAACATGATGCGTTCGTTCATGACGCCCGAGCGTCAGGAGCAGATGCGCCAGACCTGGGAGTCGGTCCAGCAGGAGCTCCAGGCCGCCGAGGCGGGCGCGCCGATGGACGAGGAGGCGCGCCGGCAGTTCATCCGCGAGCGCATGGCGGCGGCTGCCGAGAAGTTCGCGCAGAACGCCGAGGCTTCCGGTCTCGACGCCGAGGTGAAGGCGGCGATGGGCGAGCTGCTCGACAAGCTCGAGGGCTGGCAGTCGCGCAAGGCCCAGCTCCGCGACAACTTCTCGAACGGCCTCAAGGCCGTGCTCGACGACGACCAGCTCTCGCAGTGGCCCGCCTTCGACCGGTTCCTCACCCGCGAGAAGTCGCTGCCGCGCGGCCGCATCTCCGGTGAGAACGTCAATCTCTTCCTCGTGGTCGACGACCTCCGTCTCCCGCAGGAGGAGTTCGCGAAGGTGGAGCCGCTCTTCAACGACTACGAAGGCCGACTCGACACGGCGCTCCGCGCGCGCAACAGCTACCTCGAGGAGTCGATGCCGCGCCTCTTCAAGGCCGTGCAGGATTCCGACGTCGAGGGCGCCAAGCGCATCTTCTCGCGCCAGGCGGAACTCCGTTCGGCCGTGCGCGACGTGAACGAGGAGTACCGCACCGCGATGGTCGGCGCGCTCGGCGAGAGCTCCTGGTCGAAGCAGCTCGACAAGGCCGTGCTCGCGGCCGGCTGGGACCGCATCTACCGGCCAACCGCCACCGAGCGCATGTTCGACGAGGCGATGAAGCTTGAGGACATCACCCCCGAGACCCTGCAGGCGATCGTCGATCTCTACGGGTCGTACCGCACCGAGGCCGGCTCGATCAACGACCGGCTGCGCAACCTCGCCCGCACGGAGGAGCCCGCCTCGATCGTGCGCGAGGGCGAGCGCTTCGTCAGCATGATCGGCCAGGGCGTCTCCGGCATGGCCCGCAACTTCGGTCGCGGCGGATTCGGCGGACCGGGCAACGACAACGCGGACGACCCGATGCGCAAGGCCTTCGACGAGCGTTCGGCCGTCGGCGAGCGCTATCAGGAGCGTCTCAAGGCGCTGCTCACGCCGGAGCAGTGGGAGAAGTTGCCGCGCAGCACCCGCGGTGGAGCCGGCGGCGGCGGATTCGGCAGCGCCGAAGGCATGCAGCGCATGCTCGAGCGCATCCCCGAGGAGCAGCGCAAGGCCCTGCTCGAGCGCGTCGACACCAACAAGAACGGCACGATCGACGAGGACGAGATGGGCGGCGTCCGCGAGTACATGCGCGAGCAGTTCCAGAACATGGGCGGCGGTCGCGGCCAGGGTGGTGGCGACGGTGCCGGCGGCGGTCGCGGCCAGGGTGGCGGCCGCGGTCAAGGTGGCGGCGGCGGCGGCGCGGGCAGCCCCGAGATCTGATTCCGGCCCACAACATCGAGACGATCATGGCGGGGCGCACCACTCGTGCGCCCCGCCTTCTTCTTCACACAGGTCCGTCGGCATGCGGAAATTCGGCAGTGCCCGTCGTTCGAATCCCGATGACGGAACGAATGGACCTGCACGCGATCGAAGCGTTGTCGCGGAATCTCGAGCCCCTCTTCGGTGGGGACCAACCGGTCACGCCTCCTCCTGCGGAAGAGACGCTGCAGCAGGGCGTTCGTGCGTTGCAGATGCTCGTGTTTCCATCGTTGCGCCCGAAGGGAAGCGCCGGAAGGACCATCGCCGTCGAGGTCACCAAGCTGTTCGCCGAACTCATCGAGGCGGCCGACGGAGCCGCCCGGGTCTCGGTTTCGGGCTCGGGCTCGGCCTCAGGCTCGGGTGCTGGTGCCGGCGCTGGCTCCGGCCTGGTCTCTCGCTCGCGGGGAGGCACGGAGGTCCTCGAGCGCTTTCTCGCGCGCGTGCCGGGAGTTGCGGAGCGGCTCGGTTCCGACGTGCGCGCGGCATACCGTGGAGACCCGGCGGCGCACGACGAACTGGAGATCATGGCGTGCTATCCCGGCATCCGGGCACTGCTGGTCCATCGGTTCGCGCATGAACTCGATGCGCTCGGGGTTCCCCTCCTTCCACGCATGCTCGCGGAACTCGCGCATCGCGAGACCGGGATCGACATCCACCCGTCGGCGAGCATCGGCGACGAGCTCTTCATCGATCATGGAACCGGCGTCGTGATCGGACAGACCGCCGTCATCGGAAACCGATGCCGCATCTACCAGGGCGTGACACTCGGGGCCCGGAGCTTCGACCGCGACCCGGACGGCTCCCTCCGGCGCGGATACAGGAGGCATCCCACGCTCGAGGACGACGTGACCGTCTACGCGGGCGCGACGATCCTCGGCGGCGATACGGTGATCGGTCGGGGTTCGGTCGTGGCTGGCGGCGTGTTCCTGACGCAGAGCGTGCCGCCCGGTCATCTCGTCATCGGTCCCAAGCTGCAACTGCGCGTGCTCTCGATGACGGGTGAACTCTGACGTCGCGTTATCGACCCGTGCAAGCCGTCGTCGAAGTCCGCATCCATCCATCGACGACCCGACTTCGTCCCGACTCTCGATACTCGAGGAATGTCGGTCGAACCCGCTGCGTCGGAACGACGTACATCCTCGCGGGTGGGCTTCGTTCCGAATTCAATGGTTGAAATTTGCCATACCGGGCGGATTTGTGTCGATGACCCGATGCCATCGATTGGCATCCCTATTGGAAATCTCCCAAATGCACCACGCTGTACGACCCTTCATGAGAGGCCGGATCGCAATCGGATCGACCATGCTGCTGCCCGCGATGTTCATCGCAGGGTCCGCGCTGGCCGGTGATGAGGAGCCGCCCGCGCCTGCATTCGAGTCGATCATCTGCTGGGGTGGCAGCGACGCGGCCGTCTGCGGGGTTCCGGTCATCCCCAACAACCTCTCGATCACCTCGGTCTCGCTGGGAATCGCCCACGGCGTCGCGCGGCTCTCCGATGGGTCGATCCTGCTGTGGGGCGACGACGGACTTGGTCAGGCGACCGTCCCGACGCTCGCATCGGGTGTGACGTTCAGCGCGGTCTCCGCCGGAAGTCAGCACAACTTCGCGCTCCTCAGCGATGGCTCGGTCACCACCTGGGGAGCCGACAACCTCGGGCAGTTGGGACTCCCGGATCTCGGCGGCTTCGCCGTGCTGGCGATCGGCACCGGAGAGAACCACAACCTCGCCATCCGGCTCGACGGCGTGGTCGTCGGGTCGGGCCTCGACCTCGATGGCCAGGCGAACCCCCCGGTGCTCGCCGGCGCGGCGAGTTTCGTCGACGGCGGGTCGAAGCACTCCGCGGCGCTGCTCGATGACGGAACCGTGGCCTTCTGGGGCAGTAACGAGGACGGCGCCTTCAACCTTCCCGCGCTCGCCGAGGGCGAGACGTACACCAGCGTCGCCTGCGGACGCGACTTCACCGTCGCGCTCAAGTCGGACGGCACGGTCGTCGCGGCGGGGAATTCCGAGTTCACCACGGTTCCCGCGACCCCCGCGACCAACACGCCGATCAGCGTGCACGCGCGCTACTCGAACGCCGCCTTCGTGACCGATGGCGAACTCGTCGTCGTCTGGGGCGATGACGCGAACGAGCAGCTCACGCCTCCGAACCTGCGGCCCTATCAGCTCAAGTCGATCGCGGTCGGTCAGGGCTTCCTCGTCGCGGACGTGGAGAGCGACTGCGACGAGAACGACATCGCCGACCGCGACGAGGTCGTGGCGGATCCGACGCTCGACTGCGACGGCAACGGCGAACTCGATTCCTGCACCATCGCCGCGGATCCGACGCTCGACTGCAACGAGAACGGAATCCTCGACTCGTGCGACGTCGACGGCGACGAGGAGCTCGACTGCGACGGCAACGGCCGCTTCGACTCGTGCGAGATCGAGGAGGACGCGGATCTCGACTGCGACGAGGACGGCGTCCTCGACAGCTGCCAGATCGCCGAGGATGGCGCGCTCGACTGCAACGAGGACGGCGCGCTCGACTCCTGCGACGGGACGGGTTCCAGCATCTCGTCGACCACCGTCTCCCCGATCGGACCGACCTCGGTCGTCACGGCGACCGGCACCGGCCTCGCCGACCCGATCCTCGACGTGCGCATCGAGATCACGATCCGCGCGGACCTCGGCGGCCCCGGCGAGTACATGATCCTGCGCCTCAACGACACCATCATCGACTACGTCTACACCTCCGGCGGCTCGCACTGCCCGACGAACCAGGACGTCGAGACGATCATGATCGAGCCGGAACTGTGGAAGGCGCTCGCGCCGGATGGCGACGTCGAACTGACACTGAGCGCCTCGCCGCTCGTGAGCAATCTCGAGTGCGCGAGCAGCAACGCACGCATCTCCGCCACCTGGCTCTCCGGAGGCGCGGACTGCAACAACAACGAGATCCCCGACTTCTGCGAGATGCGCGATGGCGACGTCCCCGACCTGAACGAGAACGACATTCCCGACACCTGCGAGTTCGTTCCCCGCGACGACCTCGACGGCGACCGCAAGGGCGACCTCGTCTGGTGGAACGGAACAAGCCGCAAGCAGGTCGCCTGGTTCCTGTCCGGGACGACGCTCCTCGAGGAGGTCACGCTCGGCGGAGGACCCGATCCGGGCTTCACCCTCGTGACCACCGGCGATTTCGACGGCGACGGGCAGGCGGACCTCCTCTACCGCGACCGGAAGACCAACATCCGCGTCCACCTGATGAACGGCACGAGCGTCGTCTCGAAGGCCAACGTCGCGAGCGGCGTGCAGTCGGTCTGGACCGTGCTGGGAACTCCCGATCTCAACGGTGACGGAAACTCCGACGTCATCTTCTACAACACCTCCACCGAAGCCGTGAACGGCTGGATCATGAACGGCATGGTGCGTGGAGCCAACGGTCTCATCGATACGGCGACCGGGCTGCGCTTCGACGGCTTCGGCGACCTCGATGGCGACGGCGACGACGACCTCCTGTGGCGCAACGCCGATGGAGAGATCCTCGCCTGGATCATGGCGGGTCTCACCGCGACCGAGGAGGAGGTCCTCCCCGGGACCGAGCTGCCCATCGCGACCTGGCGCTGCGAGGGTCTGGCCGACTTCGATGGCGACTTCAAGGCCGACATCGTGTGGCGCAAGAAGACGAACGGCCTGCTGTACATCTGGTTCATGGACGGCGTCGAGCGCCTCGAGTCGGGCCAGGTCTTGCCCGAGTACGCGACCCGGTACTCGCTCGAAGCCCTCGTCGACACGAACGGCGACATGAAGTCGGACCTCGTCTGGCGCGACACGAGCACCGGCGACGTCTTCGTCTGGATCATGGACGGCCTGGATCGGACCTCCGACGCGCTCGTCCGCCGCATGGGTCTGGGCTGGAAGCTCAGGAACATGCCCTGACCGACGACGGGTTCGATCAACCGACCTCTTCCCGCGCGCCCGGCCTCGGCCGGGCGCGCGGTCGTTTCCGACCCACTACGCTGCGCCGATGGAGCAGGGAAGCTCATCCCGAGGATCCGTGCCTCGCGGCGCACGCAGGCGCCTGATCGCGTCGATCGGTCTGCTCGGCTTCGTCGCCGGGCTGCCGAACGTGCTCGTGAACGACACGCTCTCGGCGTGGCTCGCCGATCTCGGCTTCGGTCCGAAGGACATCGGCCTGCTGTCGCTCGTCACGCTGCCGTACGGACTCAAGCTGCTCTGGGCGCCGCTCCTCGATCGCTTCGCGGCACCGGGATTCGCGTGGCTCGGTCCTCGTCGCAGCTGGATCGCGCTCTTCTCGCTCCTCCTCGCGGTCGCGTTCGCGCTGCTCGCCTGGTCGGGACCGGAGAGTGCCGCGGCATCCGTCGTTCCCGCGGCCGTGGTGGGACTGGCCATCGCCACGCTCTCCGCCACGCTCGACGCCGCCGTCGACGCGCACCGCACCGACGGCGCGAGCGGAGGAGAGGAAGGACCCGCCGCGAGCGCGTTCGTCCTCGGCTATCGCGTCGCGTTCGTCTCGATCGGTGCCGCCGTGCTGATGCTGCACGGGAAGATCGCGCTCCTGTTCGGGCCCGAGGGTGACGCGGCGGCGCGCGCGCTCGCCTGGCGCTGGGCGATCGGGGTCGGCGGCCTCGCGATGCTCCTCGGTTGCGTCGCGGTGCTGCTCGCGCCCGAGCCTCCGCGCCGCCGCACGCCCGAGACGCTCGCGGAGGCCGTCGTGCAGCCCTTCCGCTCGTTCGCCCGCTCCCTCGGCGGCCGCGTCGCCGTGGTCTTCTTCGTGGCGCTGCTCTTCAGGCTCCCGGATCTCCTCGGCAACCGCATGACGATGCCGTTCCTCCGGCAGCAGATCGGCTTCGACATCGCGGAGATCGGCACGATCCGGCAGGCCCTCGGATTCACGATGACGATCGTCGGCGCCGTGGTCGGCGGCATCTGCGTGAAGCGGTGGGGGCTGTTCCGCGCGCTCGTCGTCTTCGGCGTGCTGCAGGTCGCGTCGAACGCTGGCTATCTCGTCCTCGCCGCCATCGGCAAGTCGCTTCCGGCCTTCGCGGGCGTCGTGGTCGTCGAGAGCCTCTGCAACGGGCTCGTGAGCGCCGCGTTCGTCGCGTACTTCATGACGCTCTGCGAGCCGCGGTTCGCGGCGGCGCAGTACGCGATCCTCTCGGGGCTCATGTTCCTCGCCGGCGCGCTCGTCGGATCGACGAGCGGATTCCTCGTCGAGGCGCTCGGCTACCCGGGTTTCTTCGTCCTCTCGATCGCGGTCGGCGTTCCGCCGCTCGTCGCCCTGCGGTGGGCGATGCCGCGCCCGCGCGCGCAGGAGGGTCCGTGCTGCGCGGGCTGCGGCTACCTGCTCGCCGGGCTCCCGCCCGAAGCCGCGTGCCCGGAGTGCGGCGGCACGGCCCGTCTCAGGCCCGAGCGCTGAAAACGGCCGGGAAACGCGGCGGAACCGACGCCGCACGGGACGGTCTACAATCGCGCCTTCCGCCTCGCCTGCCGCGTTCGCCGGGCGCTGGCGTTCCATTCCGACGCAAACGGCAAACCCATGACCAACACCAACGACCGCTACGGCGCCCGCACCTCGATCGACACCGCCTATGGCCCGAGGCACTACTACCGGCTCGACGCCCTCGCGAAGTTCGGCGACTTCCGCAGGCTGCCGATCTCGATCCGCGTGCTCCTCGAGAGCTGCCTCCGCAACTACGACGACTTCGTCGTGACCGAGGAGCACCTGAAGGCGCTCATGTCCTACGACGCTCGGAACGTCGGTGAGAACGAGATCCCGTTCATGCCGGGCCGCGTCGTGCTTCAGGACTTCACCGGCGTGCCGTGCGTGGTCGATCTCGCCGCCATGCGCGCCGCGATGAAGCGCCTCGGTGGCGATCCGAAGAAGGTGAACCCGCTCGTCCAGTGCGACCTCGTCATCGACCACTCGGTGCAGGTCGATGCCTTCGGGTCGAAGGTCGCGCTGACGATCAACGGCGAGAAGGAGTTCGAGCGCAACATGGAGCGCTACGAGTTCCTCAAGTGGGGCCAGGGTGCGTTCTCGAACTTCTCCGTGGTTCCGCCCGCGACCGGCATCGTCCACCAGGTCAACCTCGAGTACCTCGCGAAGGTCGTCTGGGAGAAGGACGGAGTCCTCTTCCCCGACTCGCTCGTCGGCACCGACTCGCACACGACGATGATCAACGGCCTCGGCGTCGTCGGATGGGGCGTCGGCGGCATCGAGGCGGAGGCGGTGATGCTCGGGCAGCCGATCTACATGCTCATTCCCGAGGTCGTCGGCGTGAAACTCGTGGGTAAGCTCCCCGAGGGCGTCACCGCGACCGACCTCGTGCTGCGCGCGACCGAGATGCTGCGCAAGCACGGCGTCGTGAACAAGTTCGTCGAGTTCTTCGGCCCGGGCCTCGCCGAGATGCCGCTCGCGAACCGCGCGACCATCGCCAACATGGCTCCCGAGTACGGCGCGACGATCGGCTTCTTCCCGATCGACGAGCAGACGCTCGCCTACATGCGGCTTTCGGGCCGCCCGGAGGGCCTCGTCAAGCTCGTCGAGGCGTACGCGAAGCAGAACGGCTTCTGGCGCGAGGATGATTCGAAGGTCGTCTACTCGAGCGAGCTCGTGCTCGATCTGTCGACGATCGTCCCCGCGCTCGCAGGTCCGGCGCGTCCGCAGGACCGCGTTCCGCTCAGCGACATGCAGTCCGGCTGGCGCCGCGATCTCGGCAAGGTCTACAACAAGGGCGCGAACGCCGCGGCTCCGAACGCGACCACGATGACGGCCGTCGACGGCGTCAGCGTGCGCGATCCCGAGGGCAACGAGTACCAGCTGAAGCATGGCTCGGTCGTGATCGCCGCGATCACGAGCTGCACGAACACGTCGAACCCGAGCGTCATGATCGGCGCCGGTCTCGTCGCGAGGAAGGCCGCGGCGCTCGGCCTCACGCGCAAGCCGTGGGTCAAGACCTCGCTCGCCCCGGGCTCGAAGGTCGTCACCGAGTACCTGAACGCCGCGGGCCTCACCGCGTCGCTCGACGCCGTCGGCTTCAACACCGTCGGCTACGGCTGCACGACCTGCATCGGCAACTCGGGTCCGCTGCCCGACCACATCGGCGCCGCGATCAAGGAGGGCGATCTCGCGGTCACGAGCGTCCTCTCGGGGAACCGCAACTTCGAGGCGCGCGTCCATCAGGACGTGAAGGCGAACTACCTCGCTTCGCCGCCGCTCTGCGTGGCGTACGCGATCGCGGGCACGGTCGACATCGACCTCCAGAAGGATGTGCTCGCCACCACGAAGGACGGCCGGCCGGTCTACCTCAAGGACATCTGGCCCACCGCGAAGGAGGTCGAGGACGCGGTGCACCAGTTCGTCACGCGCGCGCAGTTCGAGAAGGAGTACGCGGACGTCTTCAAGGGCTCGGAGGCATGGCAGGCCATCGCGACCGGCGGTGGCGAGATGTACTCGTGGGACGCGAAGTCGACCTACATCCAGGAACCGCCGTTCTTCGTCGACATGAAGAGGGAGGCGGGCACGATCACGTCGGTGTCGGGCGCGCGCTGCCTGGCGAAGCTCGGCGATTCCGTCACGACCGACCACATCTCGCCCGCCGGCGACATCAAGAAGGACGGCCCGGCCGGCCGCTACCTCGTCGAGAACGGCGTGACGCCGGCGATGTTCAACAGCTACGGTTCGCGCCGCGGCAACGACCGCGTCATGACCCGCGGAACCTTCGCCAACACGCGCATCAAGAACGAGCTCGCGCCCGGGACGACGGGTGGCGTGACGACCGACTTCACCGATGGTCAGGTGAAGTCGATCTACGACGCGAGCGTCAACTACAAGGCGAAGGGCATCCCGCTGGTCGTCCTCGCCGGCAAGGACTACGGCATGGGTTCGTCCCGCGACTGGGCCGCGAAGGGCACGTTCCTCCTCGGCGTGAAGGTCGTGATCGCCGAGAGCTTCGAGCGCATCCACCGCTCGAACCTCGTCGGCATGGGCGTGATGCCGCTCACCTTCCTCGCGGGTCAGGACCGCAACGCCCTCGGCCTGAAGGGCGACGAGACCTTCGACGTCGCCATTCCGGCGGACCTCAAGCCGCGTCAGAACATCAAGGTCGTCGCGAGGCGCGCCGACGGCAGCAAGGTCGAGTTCGAGACGCTCTGCCGCGTCGATACGCCGGTCGAGGTCGAGTACTTCCGCAACGGCGGCATCCTCAACACGGTGCTCCGTCGCATGATGAAGTGACCGTCCATCCAAGTCTTCGACCGACGGGCGTCCTCGCGGCGCCCGTCGGTGTTTTTCATCATGGAACTTCCGCCGGATTCCGCAGTTCGTTTCCCGCGGGGCGTTAGGTTCCGCATGCCGGATCGTCCCGGCCGCGGCGACCGCGTGCCGACGGGATGGCGCGGAGGCGAGGCGGAATCGCATCCGCGGCGACATCGCGCGCTGAAGCCGTCGCGGCGCCCGGCATGTCGCGTGGATCGACGGCCGGGGCTTCGCCAGACGACACCAGCGTCTGCATCGGGAGGAAGGAAATGCGGGGAAACGACATCGAGCACGGGGAAGGAGCGCAGCTCCGCGATGAAGCGTCGCGCCGTGAGCGCCGCACGACGTCGGGAGCGTCTCGGAGACTGGCGCTGCTGCGCGGACTTGAACGCACGCTGCTCGGCAGCAGGATGCCGACGGTCGAGTCGGTGCGTGCTGCAGCCGGCTGGCGGCGCGAGCCCGTCGCGGAGGCGTGTCGCCGATGCGGCGCCACCCGTGTCCCATTCGAATCCATCGACGGAGGTTGCGGTGAGTGCCGGGGACGGTCGATGTCGATCGCGGCGACGGTGCGGCTCGGTCGCTATGCGCCGCCGCTCTCGCGCTGGGCTCCGGCGGTCAAGTCGCATGCGTGGCGCGACATGGCGCGCATGCTGGGGGTCGAACTCGGACGGCAGGTTGCCGATGCGGTCGAGGCGCGGCGGCTCCGGATGCCGCACGTCGTCGTACCCGTGCCGGTGCACTGGTCGCGCCGCTGTCTCCGAGGGATCGATCATGCCGGGCAGATCGCGGAAGCGGTCGCGCGCGAGATCGACCGACCGTGCATCCGCGCGGTCGTTGCGCGCTGCGCATCCCGGCAGTCGGGCCGCGGGCGCGCGGCTCGTGCCGCGAACGACGGTCGATTCGCGATCGACGCGCGGTCCGACGCGGCATTCCTCGTT
>JBIIYI010000041.1:0-11567 GCA_044346895.1 Phycisphaerales bacterium | reverse complement strand
TCGTCGGCGCGACCGCGCAGCTCTTCGCGCCAGCCCTCGCGGCGCGCGTCGGCAGCCCGTCGCGCTGGATCCAGTGCTGCGCGATCCTGCAGGTCGCGAGCTTCCTCCCGATGGTCGTCGGCGCGATCGTCGGAGCGCTGCCCTTCTGGGTGCTCTTCGCCGTCGCGGGCATCTACTGGACGTCGGCGCTCGGCGCGGCCGGCGTCTGGAACACCTGGATCGGCCTCACGATGCCCGCGGCGATCCGGCCGAGGTACTTCGGCATCCGCAGCCGCCTCTGTCAGGCGATGATCCTCGTCGGCCTGATCGTCGCGGGCTTCACGCTCCAGTCGACCGACGGAACGCGCTGGGAGACGATCGGCTTCGCCGCGCTCTTCCTCGCGGCCGCGGTCGCGCGCCTCGCGAGCATCCGCTACCTGCGCATCCAGCGCGATCCGCCCTCGTGGCCCGATCACAAGCCGATTCCGCTGTGGCACTTCCTGACGCAGTACTGGCGGCGCGCCGACGCGCGGCTGGTGGCGCTGATGCTCGCGATGCAGTTCGCGGTGCAGTTCGGGCAGCCGTTCCTCAACCCGTACCTCATCAAGCAGCTCGAGGTGTCGCCGGCCCTCTACCTCGGCCTGATCGGCACGGGCTTCCTCGCGAAGTCGATCGCGCTCCCGTTCCTCGGGATGTACGCGAAGAAGCGGAGCGCGGGCGCGCTGCTCTCGCTCGGCGCGCTCGGCACCACGTTCATGATCCTGCCCTGGATCTTCGTCGACTCGGTACCGGGGATGTTCGCGATCCAGGCCGTGAGCGGCGTGGCGCAGGGCGCGTGGGAACTCGCGACGTTCCTCCTCTTCCTCGAGACGATCCCGTCGGACGAGCGAACGAGCCTCATGAGCGGCTTCTACTTCCTCAACTCGCTCGCGATGGCGATCGGCGGCGTGATGGGGTCGTGGCTCCTCGGACTCGCGCCCGATGCCGCGAGCTACGAGATCGTCTTCTGGACCTCGACCGGCATGCGCGTGGGGGCGCTCCTTCTGCTGCCGTTCGTGCACACCGAGGTGCTGCACGCGATCCCGATCATCTCGACGACGCTCGCGGTGCGCCTGAACGCGGGCTCGATCGAATCGCCGATCCCGGGCTCGCTACCCGGCGGGCGGACGAAGCCCGACGCGGACGAGGCGCGCCGGGGGCCGTCATGACGGGCGACCGCGACGGCCGCGCGCGGACGAGACCTCCCGCGGTCCTCATCGCCGCGTGCCTGCTCGCGGCCGCGTGCCTGCTGCTCGCGCTCGTCCCCACCGAGACCTACGCCGCGACGTTCGCGCATCCGCAGCGCATGGCGCGACTCGGCGGTGCGATTCCCGAGGCGACCGCGCGCGGCGCGCTCTGGCTTCGCCTCGCGCTGCTCGCGGCGGCGATCGGCGCGCCGCTCTTGACGCTCGCGATCGAGCGAGTCCTGCGCTCGACCGCTTCCGAAGGCGGCGCGAGGCCCGTGGTCGCGCGCGCCGCGGCGCCGTCGCGACCGGAGTTCCTCGCGCTTGCGACGATCGTGGCGATCGGCCTCCTGCTGCGCCTCGCGCTCGCTTCCGAGAGCCTCTGGTACGACGAGATCTCGGCGTTCGTCTCCTTCGCGCTCGAAGGGCCGGGAGTCGCCTTCGGCTCCTACGCCGTCCCGACGAACCATGTGCCGATGACGCTCGCCATGTGGGCGGTCGCGGCCGCGACCGGAAGCGTGTCGGAACTCGCGTTGCGCGCGCCGGCGATGCTCGCGGGGCTGGCGGCGATCCCCGTGGCGTGGGCGCTTGCGCGCGAGACGCTGCCGGCGTCGATCGCAACGCGCGGTGCGTCGATC
This sequence comes from Phycisphaerales bacterium, assembly GCA_044346895.1. Classification (GTDB taxonomy): domain Bacteria; phylum Planctomycetota; class Phycisphaerae; order Phycisphaerales; family SM1A02; genus QWPT01. Next base: position 9,727 of record JBIIYI010000041.1, on the reverse strand, counting down.
GCAACACGCGGCGCGTCGATCGCAACACGCGGCGCGACGAGCGCGGCGCTGATCGTCGCGATCGCGCCGATCCCCGCGATCGAGAGCGCGGAGGCGCGCGGATACGCGTTCGTGATGCTCGCCTCCCTCGTCGCGGCGCTCGCCCTCGCGCGGCTTGTGCGCACGAGATCGCCGGGTGACGCGCTCCTCCTCGCAGCCGCGTGCGCGTTCGGCGCGTGGAGCCATCCGGTCGCGGTCGTCCTTCCGTGCGCGATCGGACTCGTCGCGCTCGCGGGCGTCGCGCGCAGGCTCGGCGACCGCGCGCGCGCCGCCGCAACCCTCGCCGCCGCGGCACTCTCGTTCGTTCTCGCAGCGCCACTCCTCGCGCCACTCGCCTCGGACGCACTCGCCCACCGCGGCGACTACCTGCTGCACGCCGAAGGGCAGCCGGGCATCCTCTCGCGCGAAGGCGCGGAGAGCCTCCTCGGTCTCTCGCTCTCCTGGAGCCTCGGCCTTCCGACCGCACCGTGGGCACCGCTCGCGACCTTCCTGCCTGCGTTCACGCTGCCTCCGGTCGTCCTCGTCGCGCTCGTCGCGGCGGGTGGCTTGCGGATCGCGCGCGGGGGCGAACTCGCCGCGGCGCGCGCCGTCAGCCTCCCCTTCCTCCTCGCGTTCGCGATCGCGCTCGCGGCGGCCCACGTCCTCGGAACGTGGATGTACGCGCGCTTCTTCCTCTTCGCGCTGCCCGCCTCGGTGCTCGCGCTTGCGGTCGCGATCGCGGCGCCGCGTGCGCGAGCCGCGCGCGTCGCGCTCGTCCTCGCGCTCGTCGGACAGTGCGCCGTCGCGCTCCCGGTCTACTGGCGGAAGCAGCCGATCCGGGATGCGGTCGAGGCGGTCGCCGCCGCGCGCAGGCCCGACGACGTGGTCCTCACGATCGGACTCCCCGACAACGCGGCCGGCTTCTACGCGGCGCTCGGCGGCTTCGAGGCGGTTCCGACGGGGTTCCTCGGCGCCGGATTCGAGCGCGCCTTCGATGCGGCGCCGCGCGCACCGCGGTTCGTGGTCGTCCTCTATCCGGATCGGCTCGACGCGGCGGTGCTCGCCGCGCTCGACGCCCGTTGCGACCGCACGCACCGCTTCGAGGGCTGGGCCGACTGGGGCCAGGGCGCCGTCGAGGTGTGGCGTTCGCGGAACTAGGTTCGGTCGGACGGATCCCAGTCAGACCATCGCCGCGATCTCGGCGTCGGCGTTCGGGAAGCGCATGCGCGCCATGGCGGCGTCGAGGCGCTCGCGCAGCGGGAACGCCGCCCGATGCCGCGCGAAGAAGCGCAGGACCGCGAGCCCGACATCGGACGGCGTGCGGGCGCCATCCGGGCAGAACACGTTGTAATCGGCCCACGACAGCCGGAGTTCGTGCAGCGTCGTGCCCTCCGGCGCGTCGATCGACGCGTGCCAGATCCACGATTGGTCGGCCTCGCGCTCGGCGCCGAGGCGGACTGGAGGATCGTCCGCGTCATGATGCATGCGCGGAGGATACCATCGCGGCCCCGCGCGACCGGACGTCGCGCTCGCCTCATGCCCTTCGGTTTCTTCCTCGAGATCTTCCGCCTCGGCATCCGGAACCTCCGGCTGCACAAGCTGCGCTCGACCCTCACGAGCCTCGGCATCATCCTCGGCGTGGCCGCGGTGATCGTCGTGGTCGCGGTCGGCGAGGGCAACAAGATCGGCGCGCTGCGCGAGGTGTCCGCGCTGGGAGCCACGAACATCATCGTCCGGTCGTCGAAGCCCCCGGAAGCCGCGAACTCCGGTCAGGCGCGGACGTTCTTCGTCGCGTACGGACTCCTGCGGCAGGACCTGCGGCGGCTGAAGTCGTCGATGGAGGATGCGAGCGCCGTCGTTCCGCTGAAGGCCGTCGGCTCGGACGTGTCGTACGAGAACCAGCGGATCACGAGCCAGGTGTACGGCACGACGCCCGAACTGCTCGAGGTGGCCCGCCTGCGGCTCGAGCCGCGCAGCCGCTACATCTCCGACGAGGATCTCGAGTCGCGCGCGCCGGTCTGCGTGATCGGCAGCGAGGTGGCGAAGCAGTTCTTCCGCCTGCGCGATCCGATCGGCGCGACGATCAAGGTCGACAACACGGTCTTCCGCGTGATCGGCGTGCTCGAGCCGGTCGGCCTCGCCGGCGGCCGCGGCTCGGCGCTCGTGGGGCGCGATCTCAACAAGGACATCCACATCCCGATCACGACCGCGGAAAGCCAGTTCGGCGATACCGTGATGCGCCGCCAGTCGGGATCCTTCAGCGGCGAGCAGATCGAACTCAGCGAACTCTACGTGGTGGCGCCCGAGACCGACGCGGTCGTCCCGCTCGCGGAGCGCGTGCGGCGCGTGATCGAGAGCGGACACCCCGGCCTCACCGACGTGCAGATCGTCGTGCCCTGGGAACTCCTCGAGAACGCGAAGCGCCAGATGATGGTGTGGAACGTGATGCTGGTCGTCGTCGCGGCGATCTCGCTCCTCGTCGGCGGCATCGGCATCATGAACATCATGCTCGCGTCGGTCACCGAGCGGACGCGCGAGATCGGCATCAGGCGAGCGCTTGGCGCGACGCGCAAGCACATCGTGCTCCAGTTCCTCGTCGAGACCGGCGCGCTCTCGACGCTCGGCGGCGTGCTCGGGATCCTGCTCGGCGTGGGCATCTCGCTCGGGCTGCATCCGCTCATCGACGCGCTCGTCCGGCTGCCATGGCTTGCGGGCGCGTTCGAGGGACGGCTCACGCTCGAACCGAGCGTCACGACGTGGTCGATCCTCGTGAGCTTCCTCGTGGCCGCGGGCGTCGGACTCGTCTTCGGGATCTACCCCGCGATCGTCGCGAGCCGCAAGGATCCGATCGAGGCGCTGCGCCACGACTGACGGCCGCTGCGCATGCGCACCTCTCAGCGACCGACGCGTCCTCGCTGCCCGGACGTCGCGCGACCGCCGGGCCGGCCCGCGCGGGTGAAGCTCAACGCGGACCACCCGATCGCGGCGAGGCCGGCCAGTTCCATCGAGTCGCGCAGCGGGACGGGACCCTCGCGCATCGCCGCATCGACGTCGTGGTGGGACGTGCCGCGCATCGCGACATACGCCGCGAGGATCATCAGCCCCGCGATCGCCGGCGCGATCGCCCGGAAGTGCCGCCGGAGCGCCCAGAGCATCCATGCCGCGGCCGCCGCGGACGCGAGGAACGCCGCACCGAGCACCGCGTACTGGATCGGCTTGCGCCCGCGGTACCAGCCGCCGTCCTTCGCGATCTCGCGCGCGGTTTCGGTCAGCAGCCGCTGCAGGTCGAGCTGCTTGTTCAGGCCGAGGACGAGGAGGACGACCGACACCAGCAGCCAGAACCGCAGGATTCCCTCGCCGATCCGGGCGCCTCCGACCTCGTGGCCGCGCCAACCCGAAGCGGCGGCGGCTGCGGAAAGCGCGAGCCAGCACGCGACCGCGTATCCGACGGTGATCGTCCAGCCGAGGACGGTGGGGTCGCCGATTCCGAACTCCCAGCCGCGCGCGGCGAGCAGCGCCTGCATCAGATGCCTCCCGGCGACGCGGCCGCGCGACCGGCGTCGCCGCTCTCCGTCATGAGCGGTTCGAGTTGCGCACCCTTGAACTCGAGCGGCACGTCGACCGAGAACGTCGCGCCCTCGCCAGGCACCGACCGGAGCGCGACCGTCGCCCCGAGCCGTTCGGCGAGTTCGCGGCAGATCGCGAGTCCGAGCCCGGTGCCCGAGTGCGCGCGCGTGTGGCTGGCGTCGACCTGACGGAACTTCTCGAAGATCGTGTCCTGCATGTCGATCGGGATGCCGGGCCCCTCGTCGATCACGGAGACGCGCACGCACGCCGTCCCGTCGTCGCGCGCGACGGTGCGGGCGTCGATCGTGACGGCGGTGTCCTCCGGCGAGAACTTGATCGCGTTCGACACGAAGTTGAAGAGGATCTGCTGCAGCTTCGCCGCGTCGCTCTCGACGCCGGGTAGGCCGTCCTCGATGCACGTGCGCACCTCGATGCGCTTCGCGAGGGACTGCGGACGCATGATCGCGGCGAGGCCCTCGCAGATGTCCTTCACGCTCGCGGGACCGATGGTGACCTCCAGGCGACCCGCCTCGATCTTCGCCATCTGCAGGAGTTCGTTGATCATCTCGAGCAGATTGCGCCCCGACTGGAGGATGTTCCCGATGTAGCGGCGGCGCTTCGGATCCGCGCCGACGTCGTTGCGCGCGATCTCGTCGAGGAGTTCCGCGAAGCCGATGATCGAGTTGAGCGGCGTGCGCAGTTCGTGCGAGACGTTCGCGAGGAATTCGCTCTTGAGCCTGTTCGCCTCGAACAGGCCGACGTTCGATTCGGCCAGTTCGCCGAGCTTGAGGTCGAGGCTCTGGTTCACCGCGCGCAACTGGCGCTGTCCCTCCTCGAGTCGGTCGAGCATGCCGTCGAAGGCGCGGGACAGTCGCTCGAAGTCGTCGCCGGTCGAGAGCCGCGCGCGCACGCTCGTGCTGCCTTCGTCGACGCGCTCGGCGACGGCCGCGAGCGTGCGGACGGGGCCGAAGATGAGGCGCTTGAGGATGATGTGGAAGACGAGGATCGCGAGGCCGCCGGCGACGAGGCCGGTCGCGGCGATCACGATGCGGTTCTGGTCGATCTGCTCCTCCGCGAACGTGCTGGTCCGGTCGATCAGGAGCACGGCGACGAGCGTGTCGTCCGAACGGAGCACCGCGGGGCGCGACGACCAGTCGAGCTGGGGGCGGTCGGTCGATTCGCTCCACTCGCGCGCGCGGTCGGCGAGCGCCCGCCACTCGCGGGCTCGGATCGCGCGCGCGTAGCGGTAGCGGATTCCGGCACCCTCGTCGCGGCGCTCGAACCACTCCTTCAGCACCGGATCACCCTCGAAGGACGCGAGCGCGCCTTCGAGGAAGGCCTCGTCCTCGCCCTCCGGCGCGAACAGGATCTCGTCGACGCGCAGGACGCGCATCGGGATCGAGCTTCCCTCGCTGCGCCCGATCGAGAAGCCGTTCTCGAACCAGGTGTCGGCGAGCTGGCGCGACACCTCCAGCTGGCTGTCGGAGACGATGCCTCCGGTGCGCACCCACGGAACCGCGAGCGCACCACCGAGCAGCGCGAAGACCGCGACGCCGAAGAGGATCTGGCACTTGTTGGCGAGTGAGATACCCTGCGCCATCGCGCCGGATTCTACTTCGCGGCGCGGCTTCCATTTCCCCCCGAGAACGCCCATGTTTCGACCCGGCACCGACGAGACGAACGTCCAGTACGAGGATGTCCTCTGCAACTTCTGCCGGCGGCCGTGGGATCCGGAGGATCCGACGCGGCCGTTGATCGAGGGGCATCACGGGAGCCACCTCTGCGGCGAGTGCCTGGCGCTCGCATACCGAGCGATCGTGTTCGAGGGACGGAACGACCGCGTGGCGGGCGAGACGTGCACGATGTGCCTCGAGGAACGCGAGGACGAGGTGTGGCGGAGCCCGGAGTTCGCGGAGACGTGCGTATGCCGCCGATGCGTCAAGCAGTCGGCGACGGCGCTCGAGAAGGACAAGGACTACGACTGGCGCCGGCCGGTGGGCTGATGCGGGCGCGGGGCGCGGCGACGGGTGCCACCCAGTGCCACCCAGCCCCACCCAGTGCACGGCACATGCCATGCAGTGCCAGGCACTGGGCGGCATATGCCGTGCACATCCGGTCGACTCTGGCGACTTCCGCCGACGGCGCGCTTTCTCGCACGCCACGGCGAGCTCGAAACCGTGCCATGCAGTGCACGCCACGTGCCACCCTGTGCCAGGCACTGGGTGGCATGTGCCGTGCACAAGTCGGTGGCACGAATCGGTGGGCGCGCGAGCCGTCGCGACCAGTCAGCGCCGCACCAGCGTCATCGCGTGGAACGGCCGGCCCTCGCGGCGGAACTTCCGCTCGAAGTTCGTCCCGACGACCTCACCCTCTCCCGCACTCGCCGGCCGCTCGAACGAGCGGCGCTCGAAGATGTCCGCTGCACGCTCGACGTGCTCGACGTCCCACCGCCACAGGTCGTCGTGGTCGGTCACGATGCGAAGTTCTCCGCCCGACGCGAGGATCCTGTGGAAATCGCGCAGCGTGTGGTCCTGCACCACGCGGCGCTTGTGATGCCGGGACTTCGGCCATGGATCGCTGAAGTAGAGGTGGATCACCGACACGATCCCGTCCGGAACGCGCGTCCGGATGAACTCGGTCGCGTCACCGTGCAGCAGCTTGACATTGGCGAGGCCGGCGCGGCGCACGCGGTCGGCCGCATACGCCCAGAACTCCCCCGCCCACTCGATGCCGAGGAAGTTCACCTCGGGCTCGAGCGCGGCCTGCTGCAGGAGGAACGTGCCCTTACCCGAACCGATCTCGAGTTCGAACCTCCGCTCGGGATGCGCGAACCACGACCTCGGATCGAACGCATGCAGCCGTCGCGCCTCCGCGACGGTCGGGGCGTCGGGCAACCGTGCGAGCGTGCGCATGTCGATCCCGACATCACCGGGAACGAGCTCGCGACCGTGGCCGAGCCCGAAGCTCAAGGCTTCCCCCCTGTCCCCTCCGACGGCGGTGGCGACCCCGCGCCACCGATGCCGCGTCGCGTGGGCATCGCCGCGTCCTGCTCGCCCTGCGTTCGCGGCGCGGGCTTCGCAGGAAGGGATGCTGCGGCCGGCCGCGTCCATCCGGCGGGGCGCTTCGCATCCGGAATCTGCGGCTGCGGCGCCTTCGATGCGGTCTCGACGATCCACGCGACCATCTCGGCGAGCGCCTTCGGGTCGAAGGTGGTGTCGATCGCGCCGTACTCCTCGATGAGGCCGCTCCTCGCCGGCTGGAGGAGATGGTTGAGTCCGTCGAGGCGCCGCGTGACGATGGGCGCACCGGCCGACTTCGCGATCTCGTCGAGGATGCCGAGATTCGTCTCCATGTCGACCTGGATGTCCTTCGATCCGCACAGCGCGAGCGTGGGGATCTCGATCAGCGAGAGCACGCCGCGCGGATCGAAGCGGATGAACTCGAGCATCCAGGAACTCGAGACCTGCGCAAGGGCCGCGTCGAACGTCGGCTTGAGCGTCGCGTCGTCGGGAATCACGAGACTGCCGATCGCGACCTGCCGCCGCACCATCTCCTCGACGAGCGGACGGAGCTGTCCCATCTGCCGACCCTCCACGATCGCCGCCATGACGGCGGCATGGGCCTCGATGGCGGGGCCGCTCTTCTCGGCGGGGACGCCGGCCGCGTCGTAGAGCGCCTTCGTCTGCCGCGTCAGGAGCTTCCCGCCCTGCTCCGCCGGAGGCGCGAGGAGCACCAGGAACGCGAGCGGATCCTTCGGCCCGTCACCTTCGTTCTGCCACATCGCGACGATCGGCGCGACGGTTCCGCCCTCGCTGTGTCCGACGATGCCGATCCGCGCGGGATCGATGCCCGGCTGCGTGCGAAGCCACCGCGTCGCCTCGTCGGCATCGCTCGCGAAGTCGACCGTGGTCGCGCGCGTGAAGTCGCCGGTCGAACGCGCGACTCCGCGGTCGTCGTAGCGAAGCACCGCCACGCCCGCCCGCGCGAGCGCATCGGCGATGACGAGGAACGGCCGGTGTCCCACGAGCGACTCGTCGCGATCCTGCGGCCCGGAGCCGCTGACGAGAACGACGGCCGGCATTCGATCATCCCGGGCGAGCGAGCTCGCGGACGGCAGCGTGAGCGTCGCGGCGAGCGCGTGTCCGTCCGGATGGCCGATCCGGACCTCGCGCTCCTCGTATGGAAACGGCGCGACCGGATCCTGCGGACGACGCAGTCCGCCGAGCCGTGCGCCCGGCTCGAGTTCGAACCGAATCGGCGAGGTGAACGCTCCCTGCGTGAACGTTCCCTCGAGGACCGCGCCCTCCGCCATCGTCGCGAGTTCGAGCGTCGCGGTCGTGCCCACGGGGATCTTCACGACGAAGCCCTTCTCCGTCCTCGCGACCTCGACGGGGAAGTCGCGCAGTCCCTGCGAGGCGATCTCGAACGCGCCCGTCGGACCGAACTTCCCCTCGCCGAGCGCGAGACGCATCGAGAGCTTCTGCCCGGCGGCGTCGAGCGTGGCGTTGTAGAGGCGCTGCTCGGGGAGTTCCGAAACGAGGTCGATGCGCCTCAGCCGGAGATCGAGCGCGGGCGGCATCGACTCGCCCTGCTCGTTGAAGAGCATGCAGCTTCCGGTCGCGCGCAGGCCATCCTCCGAGACCATCGCCGCGAAGCGCGCGCGCGCCGCGCCGCCATCGAGCGTGAATCCGATCGCACGGCCGTCGCCCACGGTATCGATCGCGGGGCGCGCGACGGCGCCGGTCGGGAGGACCGTCATCAGGACGGTCGGGCCCGCTCCCGGCGCATCGGTCGCGGCGCGAGAGACGACGAGCGTCACGGGAAGTGCGATCGGCGGCCGCCCGGGAATCGTCGGCGCCGCAGCCTCGCCGATCCAGGCGCCCAGCCACTCGGGGACGAGCGGTGTGCGGAGCGCGGGATCCGCGCCGATCTCGACGACCCCGCCGTTCGCGTCGGCGGGCGCGCTCGGCGGCGCACCTTCCTGCGCACCCTGCCGGGCCGTCGGACTCGCCGCGGCGCGAGAAGTGGCCGCCCACGTCGGCGTCAGCACCGCAAGGATGCATGCGGCGACACCGACGCGCCCGAGGGCGAACTGCGGGGTTTCAGCGGAGAAAAGCGGCAATCGGGGCATCGATCGTGTGTCCTCTCAGGCATCGTCTCGCAGGTGGCGACGGGTTTCCACTCTGGCGCGCGCCGGGTCACACCCGCGCGCATCGTCGGCGGAACGTCCGAACATCCGAGGAGTTCGCGGCGTGCGGCCGCAGGTCGCTCCACGCGCGGAACCGCGAGCGTTCATTCCGGGTCGTACTCGAGATGCTGCGCGATCCGGTTGTCGGGGGTGCACAGCACGACCTTCGGTCGATGCGCGCGCATCTCCTCGAGGGTCAGGTGGCAGAAACTCATGATGATGACGCGATGACCGACGCCCGAGAGTCGCGCGGCGGCGCCGTTGATGCCGATCACACCACTCCCCCGCTCGCCACGGAAGATGTAGGTCTCGAACCGGTTCATGCTGTCGATGTCGGCGACGAGCACCTTCTCGTTCACCCGCATGCCGGTCGCGTCGAGCAGATCGGGATCGATCGTGATCGATCCCATGTAGTCCGGACTGCAGAGCGTCACCGTCGCCCGGTGGATCTTCCCGAAGAGCGCCTCGCGGAGCATCTCAGAGCTCCGCCTTCCCCAGCGGCCCGCGCACGGCCCGGGCGGCCGGCCCCTCGCCCTCCGGACGGCGCCAGTCGATGCGCTTGCCGTCGGCATGCAGCAACTCGAGGTCGTAGTAGAGACGCTGATCGGGCTCGAAGAGATGGGCGACGATCTCGACGAAGTCGACGACGATCCACGTCGAACCGTCGTCGGCGTTGGTCCTGAACGGGTGCTGCCCGCGCGATTTCCCGAGGTCCTCGACCTCCTGGGCCGCCGACCGCATCTGGCGCTGGCTCGTTCCCGAGGCGATCACGACGTAGTCGGTCACCTGGCTGCGACCTCGGACGTCGAGCAGCACGACCTCGGTGCACTTCGAGTCGTTCAGCGTCCGGGCGATCTCGATCGCGAACTCACGCGTGGAAGTGGGATCGGACGAGGAGCGAGAGCGCATGGATTTCCGCAGGTTCCGCCGGGGCACGCCCGGCGCAGTTCAGAG
>JBIIYI010000388.1:0-3357 GCA_044346895.1 Phycisphaerales bacterium | reverse complement strand
CGCCGAGGCGCATGCCGCGCTCGAGCAACTCGTGGCGCTTGGATACATCGAGCCGCTGAGCGAGGATGCCGAGAAGACGCGTCGCGACACAATTGCCTCGAACCAGATGCAGTTGGCTCAGTCTCACACCGACGCGCTCGAGTTTGAGAAGGCAGTCGCCGTGATCGATGGACTGGACGAATCGTACCGCGCCTCGGCACTCGTGCGCTTGCTCCGCGCGCAGTGTCTCCATGGGCTTCGCGACTTTCCGGGCGTGCGGGCGGAACTCTCTGCGCTCGGCGGAGAAGAAGCGCTTGGTGCGCCGGCGACGCTTCTGCTCGCAGCTGCTGAACTTGCCGAAGGCAACGCGCGTGCCGCGCTCGCGCATCTCGAGCGCGCGACCACTGCAGGCTCCGTACTCGACGACTTCCGCATGTTGCGCGCCCGGTGTCATCTCGCGCTCGACATGCCTCGCGATTCGCGCGCCGATCTTGAGGTCGTGCTCGCTTCGGAACCCGAGAACAGCGAGGCGCTTGGCATGCTTGCAGACTGCATGCTGCGGCTCGACGACGCATCGGCCGCGCTCGATCTCGGCATGGCGTCGGCGGCGCTTTCGATGTCGAACCCACGCGTGCACATCACGCTTGGCCGCGCGTTCCTCGCGCTTGGCTCGCCGTCCGAGGCCGTCACCGCTTTCGAAACGGCCTGCGCCCTGGCGCCAGGGTGGGGCGAGGCTATCGTGGGTCTTGAAGATGCACGACGCGCCGCAATGAGTTGATCCCGAAGCAGGATGGACGCTCCGCAGCGTGGGGGTTCGCTCGATGGGGTCGCGGATGAAACTCGTCCATGCTGGTCGTGGTTCACAACTCGAAGCCCGCCGCAACTACGCCTCGACGGCGCTCGACTTCACATCAATGTCACCTCGGCCTCGTTCGACCGCGGCGGCGCGCACGCGTGCCACGCGAACTTCGCGGCGCGGAACGATGTCCCACGCGAGGCCAACCAAGCCGAGCGCGCGGACCTCGAGGTACGTGATGTCGAGCTCCCACCAGCGATGACGCACCGTGCAGCACGCGGGATCGGCGTGATGGTTGTTGTGCCAGCCCTCGCCGCACGCAAACAGCGCGACCAGCCAGTTGTTGCGGCTGTTCTCCTCGGTGTCGTGATTTCGGTAGCCGAAGATGTGGGTCAAGCTGTTCACGCTCCACGTGATGTGCCAGACGAGCACCGTGCGCAACAACACGCCCCACACGACGACGCCCGCCGCGAAAGACGCCGCGCCCGCGGCATCGGTCCAGAGGAGCGCCGCCGCGAACGCAACCACCGCATACACGACAGCCTGCGCCGCGTAGAACCACAACGGGCTCCACGGACGCTTCTCGATCCACATGTAGAAGGGGTCGCCGAGGACGTCGCGCGCGTAGCGCTCGTAGCTCCCTCGCTGATGTAACTCGCGATTTCGTACAAGGAGCCACCAGAGGTGTCCCCACAAGAACGTCACCATCGGCGTGTGCGGATCCTCGCGCTCGTCGCTGTGCGCGTGGTGCATGCGATGCGTGGCGATCCACCGCGCAGGCGAATCCTCGAGGCAGCAGAGCGCCCCGACGACGAGCACATGCTCGAACCAGCGCGGTGTGCTGAAGCTGCGATGCGTGAGCAGTCGGTGGTAGCCAAGTGTGATCGTCTGTCCGAAGACGTGCACGCCGACCAGGCAGACAATCACGGCGCTCCACGAGAAGAGCGCAGGCACGAGAACCGCAAGCGAGAGCAGATGCACCGCGACGATCGGCACGAAATAGCGGAGTAGAACCTGACGAGGCTCGGTACCTGCCGGACGCTCGAGGGGAACTCGAACGGTCGCAGTTTCCGCGAGGGGAACTTGGCTGTGTGTCAAATGAAGGCCGATTCGTGGTGTGAGGCGCCGTTCGTTGACCACAGCGCGCGACGGTGTCAAGGCTCACACTTTAGCAGCGCGATAGAGAGCGCGTGGTGATGGATGTTCGGCGCGCTCGCAGTTCCGTTGCCGCCATTATCTGGCGCACGGCACGTGCCGCTCAGTGCGTGGCACTGCATGGCACGTGCCGTGCACTGTGTGGCACCACGAAACGGCAAGAAAGGACACAAAACGAAGCCGCAGGACGTGGCGGTCGTCGATCGACCTGCATCTCCGAACTTCGACAGGTCGCTGGAGGCGCAGATGTGTGATCCGCGAGTGGCGAGCACATGCACCAGGCGCCTCAATCCTGCAAGACGGTTGTCGTTGGCGGGGTGAAGTTCAATCCGTCCCACTCGACCGGTGAATCCGAGTACATGAGATTGGTGCACGCCGACTCGGTGCACGGCACGTGCCGCTCAGTGCAAGGCACTGCATGGCACGTGCCGTGCACGCATGGAGGTCGCGTGCGCTCCGGGATGTTCACGAAGGGGACGAGGACGTCGACTTCCGGGTCGGCGTCTGCGTCGTCGTCGGCGTTCGCGCGGGCTCTGTCGTTGTGATCAGGAGTAGTCCGCCGTCGCGCGTACGAATCGCGCAAGGGTCGACGCCCGCGAGCGCGAGCGGCTTCGCAACGGGTTCCCAGCGCATGCCGCCCTTACTTACGAGCGGCCACGGCCCGGGGCCCGTGCCGAAGAAGAGCAGGGACTCGCCGTCGCTGAGCAAGTTGCCCCACCAGCGATTTTCTGTCGAGGGCAGAGTGAGATCGGCCGCGCGTTCGAACGCGAGGCCGTCCTTGCTCACCGCGTGGAAGCCGTTGCCGCCGGGTTGCGCTTCGCCGCATTCGCGCCGCTCGAGGAACTCGCTCGCGGTGCCGTTGTCGGGCACGATGAGATGAAAGACACCTTGATGGAGCGCTGCCGCCGCATCGAGCACAACGCGGCCTTCGACGGTGAAACGCACGCCTGGCTCGAACTGGTAGCGCACGCCATCGGAGGAAACCGCCGAGTAGATCGAGGTCCTGGTCGGAGGTGCGCTCGGCTTTCCTTCTGGCTTCACGTACGAGATGAAGTAGAGGCGCACACGTCCGTCGGGAAGCGCAACGATCGCCGGATCGAAGGGCGGCGCGAGGTTCGGATCGATGCCGTCGACCACGATCGGCGCGGCGTCGGTCCACGTGCGGCCGTCGTCTTGCGAGAATCGCACCGCGGTTCGGTTGAACTCGGCTTTGTCTCCGGCGGGGAATCCTTGGTACGCGAGAAGGAGACGGCCGTCGTTCATACGCGCCACACTCGAGGTGTCGGCGCCCGCAATCGCATCGAGCCGCGCGGTGGTGCCGTCGTTTGACATGCGTTCGACGGAGAGACCGTTGGCGAGGCCTGGAGCTGGCGGTTTCTTCAACGACGCGGTCGACGTCGGAACGTGCTCGGAGGAATGGACTTCCG
>JBIIYI010000040.1:0-11581 GCA_044346895.1 Phycisphaerales bacterium | reverse complement strand
GGCTCGCGACCGCGATGCCGAGCACGGTGAGGGCGAGCCGCACGCGGCTCCGGAGGAGCATGCGCAGCGCGAGCGCGGCGGGCCGGAGGATGGAGCGCGCGGCGCTCATGCCGCGTTCTCCTCGCGCCGCGCCAGTTCGCCCTTCTCGAGGAAGAGCCGCGTGCGCGCGCGCGCGGCCGCGCGCGCGTCGTGCGTCACCATCACGATCGTGGTGCCGTCCTCGCCGTTGAGGCGTTCGAGCAGCCCGAGCACGTGGTCCGCGCTCTCGCGGTCGAGGTCGCCCGTCGGTTCGTCCGCGAGGAGGAGCGGCGGCCGCGCGACGATCGCGCGCGCGATCGCCACGCGCTGCTCCTGCCCGCCCGAGAGCTGCGACGGGAAGTGGCCGGCGCGGTCGTCGAGTCCGACGGTCGCGAGCGCCTCCATCGCACGCGCCGCGCGTTCGCGGCGCCCGAGCGGCGAGAGCAGCAGGGGAAGCTCGACGTTCTCGAACGCCGTCAGCACCGGGACGAGGTTGTAGGACTGGAAGATGATGCCGACCTCCTGCGCGCGCCAGGCGGCGAGCGCGTCGCGCGACATCCGCGCGAGTTCATGCGCGCCGACCCAGAGTTCTCCCGCAGTCGCGCGGTCGATGCCGGCGAGGAGGTTGAGGAGCGTCGTCTTGCCCGAACCCGACGGACCCATGAGCGAGACGAAGTCGCCGCGCGCGATCTCGAGGTCGAGCGACGCGAGCGGGACGATCTCCGCCGGTCCCTTGCGGTAGACCTTCCGGAGCGCGCGTGCGCGGATCCACGCGGGGTCGGATGCGCGCGCGCCGGCCGATGAAGCATGCGTCGAGGGCGAGGAAGGGTTCACGCGGCGCCTCCTTCCCGATCGCCGGACGTCGCATCGCTCGTCGCGCCGCCGCTTCCTTCAGTCTCGGCGCTTTCAGTCTCGGCGATTTGAGTCTCGTCGCTTTCAGTCTCGCTGGTTTCGTTCTCGGCGGTTCCAGCCTCTCCCGGCCCGGCATGATCCGTCGGATCCGGTGCGAGTTCCTCCTTCGGTCGGATGCGCGCGCCCTCCTCGGCCGAGGGATCGAGCGCCACGCGGTCGCCGGCCGCGAGGCCCTCGCGCACCTCGATCCAGCCGTTCGCGCGCTCTCCGCCGAGCACGACGGCGCGACGCTCGAGCCGCGCCGCATCGCCGTCCGGCATCGCGACGAGGACCGCCGCGCGATCCTCCGCGCGCTCGCGCAGCGCGGTCGACGGTACGGCGACGCCTTCGCCGCGCCACGCGCTCGAGGCCGCATCTCCGGCGAGGATCCGGACGCGCGCGAGCATCTCGGGCCGCAGTGCGGCGAGGGCCTGCGCGTCGGGATTCGGCGCGGCCGATCCCTCCGCCTCGATCGCGATCCTGCAGCGCACGGTGTTCTTCTGGATGTCCGCGACGGGATCGATGCGGAGCACGGTGCCGCGGAAGACCGCGTTCGGCGCCGCATCGACGCGGATCTCGGCGGCGAGTCCGGGTGCGAGCTTGCCCGCGTCCTTGAGCGGGACATCGCAGCGGACCTGGAGTTTCGCCGGGTCGTAGAGCGCGATCGGCGCGTCGTCCGCCGGTTCGACGAAATCGCCCGGGACCGCGCGGCGCACGAGCACCGTGCCGTCGATCGGTGCGCGCAGTTCGCTTCGTTCGAGCGCGAGCTGGTCCTTGTCGCGGAGCGCGGCCGCCGCGGCGCGCCGGGCGATCGCGGCGTCGAGCTGCGCCTGCGCCTCGTCGAGTCGGAGTGCAAGTGCCGGCCGGCGCAGGACGTCGCTCTCGGCGAGCGCGAGGAGCTGTCGAGCCGACTCGAGCGATGCGTCGCGCGCGGAGGCCTCCTCCGCGAGCGCGAGCCGCTTCGCCTCGAGCGATTCGACGCGCTTCGCAAGCCGCGCCACCTCGCCTTCCGAGGCGCCGCCGGTCGCGACGAGACGCGACTTGCGCGCGCGTTCGTCCTCGGCCTCGTCGCGCAGGGCGGTGGCCTCCGCGATCGATGCGGCGAGGACGCGCACCGCAGCCTCCGACTCCGCGACGCGCGTGCGCGCCTCGACCACGGCGCGCGTCGGCTCGAGCGCGCGCTCCGACTCGATGCGCGCGAGGTCGCGCGCGGCGGTCGCGGCCGCGACGTCCGCGTCGGCCGCCGCAAGCGCCGCATCCGCCTCGGCGAGCGCGAGTCGTTCGTCTTCGGCGCGGAACATGACGAGGAGGTCGCCCTTTCGCACGCGGTCGCCTTCGAGGACGTGGACCGCTTCGATCGCGCCCGCGCGCAGCGCCGGAACCAGCGTTTCGTAGGGCGAAGGCTCGATCCAGCCGGCGGCGAGCAGGCCGTCCCCGCGCGCGTCGGCGCGCGCGCGGTCGACGGCGATCGAGGCGACCGGCGCGACGCGCATCTCGGGAACGCCGCGCAGGGCCGTGCCGCTCGTCACGACGAGAAGCGCAGCCGCTCCGCCGACGATCGCGATCGGGACGATGTAGCGCGACACGATGCGCACCGCCGACGGACGTGGAGGAATGGCGTTCATCGGAAACCTCCGTTCGCGTTCCGCCGCGCGAGGCCTGCGTGCGGCGCGTCGCCGGCGGATGCCCGCAGCGTCGCGATCACGCGCTGTTCGAGCCGCGCGCACGCATCGGCTTCGTGGATGCGGGCGTCGGCCGACGCGATCCCGCGCGATGCGCGATCCGCGCGCGCGCGCAGGAGTTCGGAGCGCGACGCCTCGCCCGCGGCGACGGCGGCATCGGTTGCGGCGAGCGCGGCCGTCGCGGATGCGAGCGATTCTTCGACGGTCTCGCGGCGCGCGATCGCGGCGGCGAGCGCGCGTTCGAGTTCCGCGAGTTCGATCGCCGCGAGGCGGGATGCTTCCTCGAGCGCGGCTTCCGCCGCCGCGACCCTCGCGTCCGCCGCGGCGATCTCATGTCCTCGCCGGAAGAGCGGTGCGCGAAGCGTGAGCATCAGGTCGACCGCCTCGCGATCCTCGAGATCGCGCGAGAATCCGGCGCCCGCGCCTTCGTCGAGACCGACGACGGAGGTCGTCTCCGCGCGCATCCGCCGCGCTTCGGCGAGGCGCGTCCGTGCGGCGACGACGCCCGGCGGCTCGATGTCCGGCGTCGGCGAGCCGGATGCGCGCGCCTCGCCCGCGGCGCCGCACTCGATCGCCAGCGCGTCGAGCTCGAGGTGCGCTTCGGAGACTCGGAGGAGCGACGCGAGCCGCGCGCGCGCATGGGCCAGCGCTTCCTCGCGCATCGACTGCGTGATCGACGCATCCGCCGCTTCGGCGCGGGCGGACGCGAGTCCTGCACGCCCGGCTTCTCCGGCGGCGACGGCCGCCTCGAGCGACTCGACGTGCTGCGCGAGCGCTTGTTCCGCGATGCGCGCGGCCGCCGCCGCATCCTCCGCGGCGAGCGCGGTGCGGGCGAGGCGTCGCGCGTCCGCGGCCGTCTCCGCCGTCGCGACGACGAGCATGCGCGCGGCCTCGGTCTCGAGCGCCTGCGCCGACGCGGCGATCGCGTCATGCGCGAAGAGCCAGCCGAGGCTCGTCAGGAGGGATGCCGAGAAGGCCGTTCCTCCCAGGCCATCGACGGGAATCCCGAGCGAAAGCGCGATCGACGGATCGGGCGGCAGGCTCGCGGCCGCACGGTCCGAGCGCGCGGCGTCGAGGAGATGCGCCGCCTCGTCGACGCGCCGCGACATCTCGATCGCGCGCGCGGCGACCTCGTCGAGCGTCGTCGGTCGGAACGCGCCGGTCTCGACCTGGGGCTCCGGCGAGGCCGCTGCGATGTCGCGTGCGGTGGTGCTGCAGCCCGCGGAGAGCGTGCAGCCGAGCAGCAGTGCGATGCCGAAGGTACGGGCGATCGGGAACTGTTGGAACGGAGCGTTGAATCGCGCGGTGCGGCTCGATCGAGCGGCATGCTCGCGCGTGGGCGAGGTCGTCTGCATGGATGCGTCTCAGGCGGTGCGGGCAGGTGAAGTCCGACGGTTCGAGGACCGTGGCGATTCACATGCGCAGCCGCGCGGAGACGAGCAGGATCGAGGGCAGTTTCGGTGGTGGGCTCTCGTCGCGGGTGGGCGGCGATCCCTGCAGGTTCGACTCGAGACCGTTCGTGAAGGTCGCGGCGAGCGTCGGCGGGAGCGCGAGGCCGATCTCGTCGAGCGAGATCGAGAGAGAGGTCGGCGCGTCGCAGAACTTCACGCAGCAGCCGACGCAGCATCCGTCGGGCGCGTCTTTCGAGGGGGCCTCGTCGTCGCAGCCGCCGTCGTGGCCGTCGTCGCAGCCGCCGTCGTGGTCGTCGTCGCAGCCGTCGTCGCGGTCGTCGTCTTCCAGGTCACTCAATGTCTCGGCGTCAGAGACTCCGCCGCAGCAGCGACCGGCGCAGCCGTCGGATGCCGCGGGCGGCTCGGCGATCGCCGACCGGACCACGCGTTCCGAACCATCGCAAGGCGCGGTCGCGCCGGCAGGGCAGCAGGGCGAACCCGCAGCAGGGTCGAACACGCAGCAGGCGTCGGTCCAGCGGTATCCGGGCTCGATCCAGGCCGCGAGCAGCCGCTTTTCGCAGCAGCAGAGCAGCATCCAGGCCGCGAGACAGAGCACGGCGCAGGAACGAAGGAACTGGGCGGCGGAACAGGGCACGGGTGGAGCCTGCGACTGCGACGGACCCGGCGGCCGGCCCGCCGCAGCGAAGGCTGGATACCGGACACGGACCGTGGGAAGTCATCCTAAGCCGATGTCGGCGGAACGGCGGTTGAAATCGAGCACTTTGGTCGAATCCCGCCGGACGAGCGCGCGAAACTGCGAACCATGGCTCGTCAGCCGCCAGTTTCCGGCATCTCCGACGCATCCGCCTGCGGCTGCGTCCGCTTGGGAGGTGACTCGTGAGCGTGTCCGATGGGGGCTCCGGACGTCGGTCCGAAGGGGAAAGTGCGGGGGAAAGTGCTGGCGAACGCGCGAGGGAACGCACTGGCGAACGCGCTGGCGAACGTGGGAGCGAGTGCATGGAGGACCGCGCGTCCCGTCGTCGGGAAAGCGCCGCAGACGAGCCCGGCCGCGATGCGAGGCACCTTCGAAACGGCGACTCCGGCGCGCACCTTCCGCCGGAACCCGTCGCGGAGTTCACCGACCACTCCGTTTCCGATCCCGTTTCCGATCTTGCTTCTCCGTTGCCGCCCTGGCTGCGCGAGCGTGTGTCGCGCGTGGCCAGCATCGTCGACGGCGGAATGCGCTCGGACGGCGGCTACGTCCTCTACTGGGCGCATCATGCGCTGCGCACCGATGAGAATCCGGCACTCGAGGTGGCCGTGCATCTCGCGCACGCGCGGCGCGTGCCGCTCCTCGTCTTCGCGACGGTCGCCGGAGCGCATCCGTACCTGACGGATCGCCACGTGACGTTCTTCCTCGAGGGACTGCGCGACTTCGCCTTCGAACTCGCCGATCTCGGCATTCCCTTCGCCGCGTCGCTCGGCGCCGCGAACGTCATGGACCCCGCGATCGATCGCCTAGCCTCCCGCGCGGCCGCGATCGTGACGGACGACTTTCCCGCGCATCCGTATCCCGACTGGATCGCCTCCGCCGCGCGCCGGACCGGGCGGCCGATGCTGGCGGTCGACACCGCCTGCGTCGTGCCGATGAACGCGGTTTCCGGCGTGTTCGACCGGGCGTTCGCCTTCCGCGATGCGACGATGCGCGAGCGTCGCGCGCGCGTCGCGCGAGGGTGGTCGGCGCCCGACTGGACGTCGTTCCGATGGCCGATGGTCGATCACGGACTGCCCGACGTCGACTGGAGCGCGCTCGACATCCCGGAGTGCGTCGCGCGGCTCGAGATCGACCATGCCGTCGGTCCGGTCGTCGACACGCCGGGCGGATCGCGGGCTGCGCGCGCGCGCTGGGACGAGTTCCGGCGGATGCGGCTCGCCGACTACGCGCGCGATCGCAACGATGCGGCGCTGCGCGGAACCTCGCGCATGTCCGCGTACCTCCGCTACGGCATGATCTCGCCGATGCGCGTCGCGCGGGAGGCCGACGAGGCGCGCGCGACGTGCGGCGAGGGCGCGGAGAAGTTCCTCGACGAGCTCCTCGTCTGGCGCGAGCTTTCCTATCACTGGTGCCGCCACGAGCCGGCGCACGCCGCGTACGAGGCGCTGCCCGCTTGGGCGCGACGAACGCTTGAGCTCCACCGCCTCGATGCGCGCGACGTCCGGCCGCGCGAGACGCTCGCGCGCGGCGCGACGGGCGATCGGCTCTGGGATCTCGCGCAGCGCTCGCTCGTCGTCCACGGCGAACTCCACAACAACGTGCGGATGACCTGGGGCAAGACCATTCCCGGCTGGTGTCGCACGCCGGAGGACGCGCTCGCGACGCTCGTCGAACTCAACAACCGCTTCGCGCTCGATGGCGCCGATCCCTCGAGCTACGGCGGACTCCTCTGGTGCCTCGGTCTCTTCGATCGGCCGTTCTCACCCGAATCGCCCGTGCTCGGCGCGGTGCGGGCCCGTTCCACCGACGGGCACGCCGCGCGCTTCGACACGGCGTCCTTCGAGCGGATCGTGCGACGTCCGGCGCATGCGCTCCGCGTGGCCGTGGTCGGCGCAGGACTCGCGGGCGTCGCCTGCGCGCGCACGCTCGTGGATCACGGCGTCGACGCGACGATCGTCGAGAAGTCGCGCGGCCCCGGCGGCCGCATGAGCACGCGTCGCGGCGACGGCGGGGCCTTCGATCACGGGGCGCAGTACTTCACCGCGCGCGACGCGCGCTTCCGCGCGCGCATCGCGGAGTGGATCGAGTCGGGCGTCGTCGCGCGATGGAACGCGCGATTCGCGGACTTCGGCGCGGGCGGCGCGCGCGCCATCCATCCGCCCGCGCGCTTCGTCGGCATGCCGTCGATGAGCGCGCTCTGTCGCCACCTCGCGCAGGGAATCCCTCTCGAGGCCGAGTGCCGCGTGCAGGCGCTCGAGCCGCTGGACGGTGGCTGGATGATCCGATGCGTCGGTGCCGATGGCGGCGAGCGCGCGCTCGGCCCGTTCGACGCAGTGCTCTCGACCGCGCCCGCGCCGCAGACCGCCGCGCTCCTCGGCCCGCACGCGCCCGCACAGGCGTCGATCGCATCGCGCATCGCGATGCGTGCGACGTGGTCGCTCATGCTGGCGTTCCCATGCCGCGTCGAACTCGCGTTCGATCACGCGGAGGTGCTCGCCGGTGCGGACGAGTCTTGCACGGCCCTCGCATGGGTCTCGCGCGTCTCGTCGAAGCCCGGTCGTGAGCGCGACGCGCTCGAACGCTGGACGGTGCTCGCGCGGCCCGAGTGGTCGGAGGAGCGGCTCGAGCGCCGCGCCGAAGACGTCGCTCCGGAGATCGCGCGCGCGTTCGCGTCGCTCTGCGCGGCGTCGGGCGTGGCGATGCCGTCGCCCGCGCACGCGGTCGCGCACCGCTGGCGCTTCGCGCTCGCATCGCGCGAAGGCGGGATCGGGAGCGCCTTCGACGCATCGCTCGGCCTCGGCATGGCGGGCGACTGGCTGCGCGGGACGCGCGTCGAGGATGCGTATCTCTCGGGCGTCGCGCTCGCAGGTCGCGTGCTCGGGACGTCGGCGGCGCGCGCCCGAGGGCGAGGCACGCGCGCGCGGTCGCGCGAGGCGGACGTCGCGCGGGCGTGAGCCCTGCGCCGGCGCTCAGCGTGCGTCGCGGGCGGTTTCCGAGTGCGATTCACGCTCGAACGCGCGCCGACGGGCGCGGAGGAACGCGTACGCCGGCACGCTGATGCACGTGACCGCGGCAATCCAGGCGATCGCGGCCGCGAGCGCGATCGGCATCGCCGGGAAGAGCACGGTTGCCAGCAGCGCGTAGGCGCTCACGCTGAGCGTTCCCAGCGCCATCGGACCGACGGCCCCCGTCGGGACGTGCGCGCCCTGCGCGAGCCACGTGGCGACCATGATCGTCGTGAAGATGACCGGGAAGACCGAGGCGATGCCGCTCGCGACCGGAAGTCCCGCGCGGTTGAGCAGGATCGCGATCGCGATCACGACCGCGGCCGCGAGGCCGCGCGCGAGGAGGACGTGCGGGCCGACGCGGTGCGTTCCCTTCGGCGCGGGATGCGGTCGGAGATTCGCGGCGATGCCGAGCGCGATGCCGGTCGCGAAGGCGATCGAACCGACGACGAGCGACTGCCGTACGGTCGGCGCGACGAGGCCGTTCAGCCAGATGATCCCCGTGGCCGCGCAGAGCCACGCCGCGAGCGCGAGCACGACCGTCGAGACGAGGAGATGCGCGCGCGCGCGCCTGCCGATGGTCGCGGGGATCACGCGCCAGAGGACGAGGTAGCCGGCGTTCAGCAGGATGCCGATCGGGATGAAGGCCATCGCGCGGCGGAATCCATCGATGTTCTCGCCGTCGCCCCAGATGCCGATCGCCGCGGGCACGATCGTGGTGGGGATGCTCGACACGATCCCGCCGCGCGTTCCTCCGAGCCGCTCGACGGCGATCGTCGAGAGCACGGCGACGATCCCCGCGAACACCGCGGGAGCCGCGACCGACGCGAGCGCCGCCGGGTCGGAGAACTGATCCAGGACGGACGCTTCCATCGGCGCACTCTACCGCGCGCGGGTGGCGCCACGTTGTTCGCCACTTACTTCGCCACTTGCTTCGCCACGCGTCCCTTCACGGGTCGGAGCCGTCGCGGGACCGCGCCGACGGCACGCGTCGGAGCAGTACTTCACCTGCTCCCAGTCCCGCGCCCACTTCCGTCGCCATGTAAACGGGCGCGCGCAGGCGACGCAGGTCTTCGGAGGCGGAACGGCGGGGCGCTCGATCTTCGGCACGCGCGAACTTCGTCAGGCGCGCGCGGTGGATTCGCCGGTCAGCAGCGCACCGAGCGCGGCGAACGCCTCGCGGATCCTGCGCAGTCCGCCCCGCAGCGAACCCTCGCGGACGCGCGCGCCGAAGCTGGCCGCGATGCGTTCCGACGCATGCCGGTAGCGCGGCGGGAACGCGACCACGCCGCGAGCGATGCGCGCGTCGGTGAGCGTCGGCCATGCGAGGCCGTGCACCAGTTCGGGCGCGCCGACCGGAATGTCGAGCGTGCGCTTCGGCAGCAGGAAGAGCGGGTGGTACGAGAAGCGGAGGCCGCCGGGCATCGGCTCGGCGTGGCCCATCGTGCGGATCGGTGCGCCGAGCCCGCCGCGTGCGAGGAACGCGCGCGGTCGCGCGTCCTCCGCGCGGCGCCGGAACGCGAGGTCGATCGCGACCGAGAGCGCGAACAGATCGAGCCGGATGCACCAGCCTGCGAAGAGGAAGGAGAGCACGATGATCGGAAGCGCCAGCACGAGCGCGACGAACGGATGGATGAGGAGCGCGAGCGCGAGGACTCCGAGGATCGAGGCGCGCAGCGCGACGAGCACGGCGTCGACGATCGCGAACGGGCTGAGCACGATCAGCGCATCGATCACGTGGAAGGTGATCCAGACGGAGAGGTAGACCGCGAGCGCGCCGACGAAGACGAGTCCGGCGAGCACGCCGGCCGAGAGGAATCCGGCGGTCTGGACGTTCGGGTCGGGTGCGGCGGCCGATCCGGCCGCGGCGGCCATCGTCGAGGCGATCGTCGGCAGCAGCACGCCGGCGGCGACGAGCGCCGCGAGCTTCGCCTCGAGGTAGTCGGCCGCGTCGAGCACCTTGCGGAGCGGCAGCGGCATCACCGGCGACGAGCAGCGCTTGACCAGCGCGATCCCGAGCACGATGGTGCAGGGCACGAGGAACCACGGATTCGCGTGCAGCGGGAGCGTGGCCGCGTTCGAGCCGCCGAGGTCGACGAAGTCCTTCCAGCCGATCGCGACGAGGACGAGGAGCGGCGAGATCGCGAGCCCCGTGAGCTGCGCCACTCCGGTCGCGAAGACGACCGCGCGCGATTCGGGTTGGCTCGTCGTGGCGGGAACCGCCGCCGACGACACCGCCGACGCTGCGTCCGGTGCGATCGTGGAATCGACCGACGATTGGACGAGCGCGGTGGGATGTCCGAACGACGCGCCGACCGCGCCTCCGAGCACGGCGACGATCGCGAGCAGCGAGAGCGCGAAGGTGGTCGGCACCGCCGCACCAAGCCGTCGACGGCCTGGCGTCGCACGAGACTCGGGATGCGCGAAGAGTCGGAGGATCTGCAGGAGCCGGACCATGGCGGACATTGTTGGCGGGTCGAGGCCCGGTGCCGCGGCGATTCGGGCGGGACGCCGCAAAATCGTCCCGATAGGATGCGCCCGTGCTTCCCAATATCCAGTACGCCGCGATCCGCTACGAGAACTTCCACGGCGAGGTTCTGCTCCCGACCGCCTTCCCGCTGCGCGCGCCGCTCGCCGTCGGCATGTGGCAGCCGGCGGGTTCCGGCCTCGAGGGCGGGCATCCACCGCTTTCCGCGGCGAAAAGGGCGAAGTACCGGCCCGTCGAGGTCGGCCTCCGCTGGGGGCCGGTCTGGTCGACGGCGTGGTTCCGTCTCGCGGGCCGCGTGCCCGCCGAGATGCGCGGACACACGGTCGCACTGCGGTTTTCCTGCGGAACCGAGGGAACGCTCTGGCGCGACGGCGTGCCGTTCCAGGGCTTCGACCCGTACCGCGACCTCGCGTTCCTCTGGCCGAAGGCGAAGGGCGGCGAGAAGGTCGACCTCCTCGTCGAGGGCGCGTGCAATCTTCCGCTCGGGATCTCGACCTTCTGGTGGGATCATCCCGAGCTCCAGACGCGCTGGCGCGAGCCGCAGCCGGGACGTCTCGAGAGCGCCGAAATCGTGGTCGTCGACGAGGCGGCGTGGCGCTACGCGCAGGCGTGGGATTTCCTGCGCCGCCTGATGCTCGCGCTGCCCGACGACTCGCCGCGCGCGGTCGAGATCGCGAACGGACTCCGCGACATCCACGCGTCGATCGACGCGCGCGATCCCGTGCCCGGCATGGAGGACACGGCGTCCGCACTCGACGAACTCGTGCAGGGAGGCGCGCACACGCCGGCGACCGCGTGCGTCGCGGTCGGTCACGCCCACATCGACACCGCGTGGCTCTGGCCGCTGCGCGAGACGCGTCGCAAGTGCGTGCGCAGCTTCGCGAACGTGCTGCGCCTCCAGGAGCGCTTCGGCGACTTCCACTTCCTCTGCTCGCAGGCGCAGCAGTACGAGTACGTCAAGCACGATGCGCCCGAGGTCTACGCGCAGATCGCGCGGCGCGTGAAGGAGGGACGCTGGGAGCCGGGCGGCGCGATGTGGATCGAGCCCGACTGCACGTGCCCGTCGGGCGAGAGCTTCGTGCGGCAGATCGTGCACGGAACGGGCTTCTGGGAGAGGGAGTTCGGCGCCGCGGGCAGGCAGCGGTTCCTCTACCTCCCAGACACCTTCGGCTTTCCCCCGTGCCTGCCGCAGATCGCGCGGCTCGGCGGACTCGACACCTTCATCACCAACAAGATGAGCTGGTGCGAGACGAACCGCTTCCCGCACGTCACCTTCATGTGGCGCGGACTCGACGGCAGCGAGATCCTCACGCACCTGACGCCGGGCCACAACTACAACTCGTCGATCGAGCCCAAGGACATGCTGTTCGGCGAGCGGAACCTCGTCGTGC
>JBIIYI010000387.1:0-3378 GCA_044346895.1 Phycisphaerales bacterium | reverse complement strand
GTGCGTCAGCGCGATCGTGGGCACGCTCAGGATCGCGCGCGTGCACTGGCCGATGTCGAAGCCGATGTCGAGCTCGGGCACCTGGATCGACGTCTGCTCGCCGGCGACGCTGATCCCCTGCACTCGGTAGGGCGGAAGGTAGAGAAAGCCGAGTTGGCCCTCGCGGGCGGGTGGGCTTGGCAGCACGGATGAAACTCCTCTGGACGCGCTTTCGCGCAGCCGAGTTGCGGATGGAGCGCGGAGCGTAGTCGATCCGGCGCAGACGTGCGACGGTCCGTCGATCGAGCGTCGATCGTCCGGGGGACCGGGATCGGTCTGGATGGTCTGGTCGGGTCGTGCGGCCGGGTCATCCGCGTTCCGGCGCTGGAAACGCGATCCGGCGTCGAATGGCGCGCACGATCGGCCGATCTCGGCGACATGCGGGACGAAGGCGACGAGACGCATCTCGGGTATCGCGGCGGTGCGGCGGAACGCCGCCTCGATCTCGCCGCACGCGAACGCCTCCTCGCCGCGCTCGAACGGCTCGAGCCGGGGCTTGCGCGCGTCGAGCGCGAACTCGAGGCGCTCGAGGCGGCGCGGCTCGCGCTCCTGGCGGGCGAACTCTGCTCGGGCGCGTCGTTCGACGGTCACGACGAGCGGTCCGACGCCATCTTCGGAACCCCGGATCGCATGGATGGCTTCGGTGGATCCCGGCGCGGGATTCCCGATGGGATCCCCGACGAGATCTTCGAGGAGACCCTCCTCTCCGGCCTGACCGAGCGCGCGGAGGATCTCATCACCACTTGCCGCGACGCCATGCCCGACCACCGTGCTTCCGGCGAGGAGCCGGCATGAGCGCGCAGCCTCCCGGTCGCGCGGGCGCGCACCGCGTGCCGCGCATCCTCGTGATCGACCCGAACGACTGGATGCACCGGCATCTGCGCGCGCGGCTCCAGCTCGAGCACGTCGAGATCCACTCGGCCATGCGCGGCGAACGCGGACTCCAGGCCGCGCTCGACCTTCTTCCCGACGTGATCCTGCTCGAGACCGAGTTCGCGCTCGAGGAGCGCCTCGATGGATTCGAGATCCTGCAGCGCCTCAAGGAGGACGCGCGGACGAAGGACATCTCGGTGATCTTCGTGAGCGAGTCGCAGGAGACGATGGACCGCGTGCGCGGGCTCGATCTCGGCGCCGTCGACTTCGTGCAGAAGCCGTTCGAGATGGCCGAGCTCAAGGCGCGCGTGCGCACCGCGCTGAGGATGCAGCAGCTCCTCCGCATGCTCGCGCAGAGCGCGCAGCTCGACGGGCTCACCGCGCTCTGGAACCGCGCGTACTTCGACCAGCGGCTCGCCGCCGAGACGAGCGAGGCGCGCCGCCACGGCCGCAGCCTCGCGCTCGTGATGTGCGACATCGACCACTTCAAGAGCGTGAACGACCGCTACGGACATCCGTTCGGCGACGAAGTGCTCGCGCACTTCGCGACGATCCTCGTCGGAGGCCGCGCGAGCGACGTGCCGTGCCGCTACGGCGGCGAGGAGTTCGGCATCATCCTGCCCGGAACGAACGCCGCGGAGGCGACGGAGGTCGCCGAGCGCTTCCGCGCGGCGTTCGAGGAGCACCGGTGGCGGCGGCATCCCGATCTCGTGCTGACCGCGAGCTTCGGAGTGGCGGAGTTCTCGCCGCTCGAGTTCGCGATGGGTCCGATGGATCTCCTGCGCCGCGCCGACGAGGCGCTGTACGTCGCGAAGCGCGGCGGGCGCAACCGCGTCTCGAACGGACCGCTCTCCGACTCGGAAGCGGCCTGAACGCGCGGGAAGTCGCCCGAACTCGCCCGCGTTCGCCTGCCGTCCTCCGCCGTCTCCCGAACCCGCGGCGCGCCTCGCGCGATCGCGATCGCGGCAGCACCCGCCGCATCGTCTTGTGGCACAATCCGCCGGTGCCCAATCTCGTCGACGAGGCCATCTGCATCCGCCAGTGGGACTGGTCCGAGACCAGCCAGACGGTCAGTCTCTTCTGCCGCCGCCATGGAATCCTGCGCGGACTTGCGAAGGGAGCGCGCCGCGAGCGCGGCAGCTTCTCGGGCGGCATCGATCTCCTCGCGCGCGGCGAGATCGTGGCGGTGACGAAGCCGGACCGCGAGCTGCAGACGCTGACGCAGTGGACGCTCCTCCAGATGTTCCGCCGTCCGCACGACGAACTCGAGTCGAACCTCTGCGCGCTCGCGATGGCCGAGCTCGTGCACCGGTTCCTCCCGCCGGAGGAGCCGCACGAGACGCTGTTCGCGGCGCTCCTGTCGTCGCTCGAGGCGATCGAGGACGGCGAGCGTCCGGCGCCCGAGTTCCTGCGGTTCTTCCTCGCGCTGATGCGCGAGACGGGACATGCGCCGAGGCTCGAGACCGACGGGATCCCCGACGCGCGGCTCGCCTTCGACGCGGCGGCGGGCGGAATCGTCGACCACGCGTCGCATCCGAACGCGTGGCGCATGCGGCCGGAGACGGCGACGGCGCTCGCGCTCGTCGCGCGCGGAGAGCCGCCTGAACTCTGCGATCCGGACGCGGTCGACCGCGCGAACAGGCTGCTCGCCGCGTACGCGCGCGCACTCGTCGGGGGCGAGTTCGGCACCCTGCGCCTCGCGCTCGAGGCGCGCCGGCGCGCCCGATAGTTCTCGGAGCCCGCGCGAACGCCCGCCATGCACGCCATGGCTGCGATGCCGTGCGATGCCGCGTCTTGCCGCCGGGGCGGGGGCGAATTCCCGTGTCCCGCCCGAAGCCCCTCAACAGCGCGGCGGATCGTGCCGATCCGATGACGTGCGGAGGAAGTCGGCGGAGGCGCCGGCTCGCACGTTCGAGGCGCCGGTCCAGCGCGAGCGAGGCACGATGTCGGATTCGCCACACCATCCGGCGCTCGAGCGCGTCCTCGCGTGCCCGAATCTCCCGACGCTTCCGGTCGTCGCGATGCGCGTGCTCGAACTCACGGCGAAGCCGGACGTCTCGCTGCGCGAGATCGCGGCGGTCATCGAGAACGACCCCGCGATCGCGACGAAGGTGCTGCGCACCGTCAACTCGAGCTACTACGCGCTCACGCGCCGCTGCGCGTCGATCCAGCAGGCGCTCGCGTTCCTCGGCCTCCAGACGGTCAAGGCGCTCGTCCTCGGCTTCAGCCTCGCGCGCTGCGTGAACGGCGGCGGCGACGACGAGTTCAGCTTCGACTTCACCGACTACTGGCGCCGCTCGATCTACTCGGCGGCGAGCGCGCGCGAGATCGCGATGCTTGCGCGCGGCTGCGATCCGGACGAGGCGTTCGTCGCGTCGCTCGTCCAGGACATCGGCATGGTCGCGCTCTGGCGCGCGTACGGAGACCGCTACCTGCAGGTCGTCGAGCTCGCGAAGGGCGATCATC
>JBIIYI010000386.1:0-3405 GCA_044346895.1 Phycisphaerales bacterium | reverse complement strand
GATCTACGGCGGTTTTGCGGGCAACGAGACGAGCCTCGACCAGCGCGATCTCGTCGCGAACGAGACCATCCTCACAGGTCAGGATGCCGTGCGCGTGATCAGTGGCGGCAGCGTGGCGGGAGCGCTTTTCGACGGCTTCACGATCCGCGATGGGCGTACCGATCAGAGCGGCGCGCTCGTCAACGGCGGCACCGAGCTGACATTCCGCCGGTGCAAGTTCCTCTCGAGCCGCGCGGGCGCCACGGGCGGCGTGTACGCCAACTACGGAGGATCGGTCACCTTCGTCGACTGCAGGTTCTCGTCGAACGAGGCGGGAGGCGAGGGTTCGGTCGCGTCCACCTACGACGGTGCGATGACCTTCGTGAACTGCCGGCTCTACGGGAACATCGCCGACGGAGCCGGCGTGATCGAGACGTATGAGGGAACGGTGGTCCTCGTCAACACCGCGGTCTGCGACAACACCGGACCGGGCGGCGGCGGGCTGACAACCTACGAAGGCTCGGTGACGGCGATCGGCTGCACGTTCTCGGGAAACACCGCGTTCGGACTCTCGAGCACCACCGGCACGCCGAAGTTCGTCCGCAACTGCGTGTTCGGCGCGGGACAGCTCGACGGTCCTTCAGACGTCGCATATTCGCTGCTCGCCGATGAAGTCGCGGGCGAAGGCAACATCGTCGGCGAACCGCTGTTCTCAGACACCGCGACGCGCGACTTCCGCCTCGCGATCGGAAGCCCCGGGATCGACGCGGGCCTCGATTCGGCGGTGCCCGACGACGACTTCGACCTCGACGGCGACGGCATCGTGGCCGAGCCCGTTCCGTTCGACCAGAACGGCGGACCGCGATTCCGTGCGGCCGATGGCGGCGCGAAGCGCGCGCGCGTCGACATGGGCGCGTTCGAGCACTTCCCCGACTGCAACCGGAACTTCGCGCTCGACGCGGACGACGTCGCGAGCGGGACGAGCGCCGACCTCGACGCGAACGGCGTGCCCGACGAGTGCGAGGACTGCAACGGCAACGACCTGCCCGACTCGCTCGACATCGCCGCGGGCACGAGCATCGACTGCCAGGAGGACGGCATTCCCGACGAATGCCAGCAGGCGACGATCACGCGCACCTACAAGGTCGACGACGGCAGCGCCGAGAACACCATCGGCCTCACGCAGGCCTCGGACATCGCGTGGCTCAATCGGTTCACGGTGATCGAGGGCGGCGAGACGCTGCGCACGGTCAAGCTCGCGTTCGGCGCCGGTCTGCCGGCCGGACTCGATGCCACCGTGTGCGTGTGGGGCGACGAGAATCAGGACGGCGATCCGCGCGACGCGTTTCTCAAGCGCGCGCAGGTCGTGACCATCGCGGGCGCAGCGGACACGCTGCGCGACTACGACATCCCCGACACCTACCTCGGACCCGCGGGAACGCGCTTCTTCGTCGGCGTCTTCGTCTCGGGAGGTCTCGACGCGCTCGCACCGCTCGACCAGACGGGCGCGAGCGCGGCGCGAAGCTGGGTCGCCGCCGCGGCGACGGGCACGCTCGACCTCGAGGCGATCGGCGAGGCGTCGCTCTTCGGGCTGATCGATTCCTACGGCATTCCCGGGAACTGGCTCGTGCGCGCCGTCGCGACGCGCGTCGCCGACTGCAACCAGAACGGCACGCTCGACGAGTGCGACATCGCCGACGGCGCCAGCGCCGACTGCCAGGGCGACGGCATTCCCGACGAATGCCAGCTCGCGGGCAACGACTGCAACGCGAACGGCGTTCCCGACGACTGCGAGCTCGCGTCGGGCGCGGCGAACGACTGCCAGCCGAACGGCATTCCCGACGCGTGCGAACTCGCGTCGGGAAGTTCCGCCGACATCGATGCGAACGGCGTGCCCGACGAGTGCGAGGACTGCAACGCGAACGGCCTGCCCGACTCGATCGACATCGCCAACGGCGCGGAGGATTGCCAAGGCGACGGCATTCCCGACGCCTGCCAGCTCGGCGGCGACGACGAGATCGCGTATCGCCGCGACGACGGCAGCGCGGAGGTGTACGTCTCGACCGACGCGCCGAACATGGCGTGGCTCAGCCAGTACGCGATCCTCGAGGGCGGCGAGCGGATCGGCGCGATCGACATCATGCACGCGCTGATGCCGATCGGATTCCCGGTCGACGTCTACCTCTGGAGCGATCCGAACGGCGACGGCGATCCGACCGACGCGCGCGTGCTGGCGCACGTGGCGACGAAGATCCTCGCGCCCGATTCCGGCACGTTCGAGCGGGTCGAGCTCGAGGACGTCTACGTGGGCGAGGCCGGCACGTCGTTCTTCGTCGGCGCGATCGTGCACGACTTCACGCTGCAGGCCGACTATCCCGGCGCGAAGCACACGACGTCGGTGACGAACACCTCGTGGCTCGTCGGCAAGTACGGGACGATCGACCCGAACGACCTCTCGGCCGGCAACGACGAGTTCCTGCGGATCGACGACCTCGGCGGACCGTTCGTCGGCGTCTGGTGCATCCGCGCGCTGGCGTCCTCGACGAACGACTGCAACCTCAACGGCATCCCCGACGACTGCGACATCGAGGACGGCACGAGCGCGGACGCGGATGGCGACGGCCGTCCCGACGAGTGCTTCGCGCCCGGGTGCGTCGCCGATCTCGACGACGACGGCACCGTCGGCGCGAGCGACCTCTCGCTCCTTCTCGCGTCGTGGGGCGCCGCGGGCGCGGCGGCCGATCTCGACGGCGACGGCGACGTCGGCGCGAGCGACCTCTCGCTCCTCCTCGCGGCGTGGGGCGGCTGCTGAACGGACATCGCCGCGGTGCGGCCGCTCGATCGGCGGCTCGATGGAGGGCGTCCTCGCGACCGGAGGCGCGTCCGCCGAGATCGCCCCGCGCGCGGCATGGTCCCGGTCGGCGGCACCGGCCGCTTGGGCTACAGTGCGACCATGGCCCTCACGTGCAACATCGATCAGACCGGCCGCAGGATCCGCTTCTTCATCGGCGTGTTCCTCGAGACGGTCGGCATCCTGCTCGGCGTGCTCTGGTATCTCGAGTGGCTGCCCGGGTGGACCATCTGGCCCGCGGCGGCGATCTGGATCTCGGCGCTGTTCGTGATCTTCGAGGCGCTCGTCGGATGGTGCGCGGTGCGGGCGATGGGCTTCAAGACGCCATTCTGAAGTTGACGCATTCACGCGGCGAGCCTTCCTGAAACGCCCGCTCCGTGGCATGATGCACGGATGCCGACCGGGGAATACGTCGAACATCTCACCGAGATGCTGCACGCGGCGAGCGAGGGCGACGCGCCGGCCACCGAGCGGCTGTGGCGGGCGATCTACGACGAGATCCACGAGATGGCGGTCCGCGCGTGTTCCGCCGAAGGGACGCGCGCGCAGCTCCAGCCGACGATGCTCGTGCACGA
>JBIIYI010000385.1:0-3416 GCA_044346895.1 Phycisphaerales bacterium | reverse complement strand
GGCGGCCTCTTCTTCGTGATCATCCAGCATCTGACGCGCGCGGGCTGGTCGGTGGCGGTGCGCCGCCCGGCCGAGGCGCTCGCCGCGAACCTCCGCTGGATCTGGATCCTCTTCGTGCCGTTCGCCGTGCTCTGGTTCATGGGCAAGGCGAACGTCCTGTGGATCTGGGCCGACATGGAGTCGCTCAAGGCGAACAACGAGGCCGAGTACCACCTCGTCCACGCGAAGGAAGCGTTCCTCAACCCGACGTTCTTCTGGATCCGCGCCGCGGTGTACTTCGCGATCTGGGCCGCGCTCGCCACGTTCTTCCTCGGCGGCAGCGTGCGTCAGGACTCGACCGGCGACGTCTCGATCAGCGAGCGCATGCAGAAGTGGTCGGGTCCGGCCGCGATCCTCTTCGGACTCACGACGACGTTCGCCGCGTTCGACTGGATCATGTCGCTCTCGCCGGCGTGGTTCTCGACGATGTTCGGCGTGTACTTCTTCTGCGGCTGCGCCACCGCGGGCTTCTCGGCCATGATCCTCGTCACGCTGCGACTGCGGAGCCTCGGACTCCTCAAGGGCATCGTGACCGCGGAGCACTTCCAGGACATGGGCAAGCTGCTCTTCGCCTTCGGCATGGTGTTCTGGGCGTACATCGGCTTCAGCCAGTACATGCTGATCTGGTACGCGAACGTCCCGGAAGAAACGGGCTGGTTCCTCGCGCGTCAGCTCGGCGGGTGGATCCCGGTGTCGGTCGCGCTCCTCTTCGGACACTTCGTGATCCCGTTCGTCGCGGTGATGAGCAAGTGGCAGAAGCGTCGCGGCATCGTCCTTGGTGCGGCCGCGGTGTGGATGCTCGCGTTCCACTACGTCGACCTCTACTGGCTCGTGATGCCCGAAATTCCGCACGACATCGGCACGTTCAAGACCTACTCTGAGATCTCGACGAAGTACGCGGAGACCCCGTCGCACCTCTCGAACCCGGTCAACTTCCTCCTCGCGGTCGGCGCGCTCGCCGCCGTCGCGGCGGGAACCCTCGGCATGCTCTCGCGCGTCGCGCTCGTTCCGAAGAAGGACCCGCGCCTCGCCGAGAGCCTGCGCTTCGAGAACCAGTGACCGAGGCGGGGGCGCGCGAGCGACCCACCTCGATGCGTGCGAACCGACGGCGAAGTGTGCGATCCGAAAGCGAAAGTCACGCGCGGCGAAGGCCGCAGTCAGGAACCCACCTTGTCCAGCCCCGCGACGACAACCGAGCAGCTCGACGATCCCGAGATGGGATCCACCTGGTTCTATTCGATCGTCGGCATCATCTTCTTCGTGGTCTTCTGCCTCGTGGTCAGCGTGCTCTTCTTCGGAGTCGAGCGCGACTTCACCGAGGAGCGCGTGATCGACGAGGCGCCGCGCCTCTCGACCGACCTGCGCACCTCGCAGCAGTCGCTCCTCGGCCAGTACGGCACCTACGTCGAGGAGGTCGACGAGAAGAAGGTCGAGCGCGTCCGCATTCCGATCGAGCGCGCGATGGAGCTGATGGCGAAGCAGGGGGAGTGAGCCGGCCGGGAACCCGCCCGGCGGCGGGAACGCAGTGAAGCGACGATGAAGCGAGTCCTCTCCATCCTCCCGAACGCGCGCGCGGCGATCGCCGCGGCGGTCGTGGCGTGGATGGCTGCGGGCGCGTGCGCGGAGCGCGCGGTGGCGCAGCTCAACCTCGCCGTGCCGGAGGAACTGAAGGGCGTCGACATCGTCGAGAGGCTCGACGCGGATCTTCCGCTCGACGCCCGCTTCACCGACGACCTCGGACGGCAGGTGTCGCTGCGCGACTACTTCGACGGCAAGCGTCCGGTGCTCCTCCAGCTCGGCTACAACCGCTGCCCGATGCTCTGCTCGCTCGTGCTGAACGGCATGTTCGACGGGCTGCGCGGCGTCGACTGGACTCCGGGCAACGAGTTCGAGGTCGTCTCGATCTCGATCGATCCCACCGAGACCTCCACCCTCGCCAAGGCGAAGAAGGAGGCGTATCTCGCCGACTTCGATCGCGCGGGCGCGGGTCCGGGCGTTCACTTCCTCACCGGCACCGAGGTGATGTCGAAGTCGGTGGCGGACGCGGTCGGTTTCCAGTTCAAGCGGCAGCCCGACGGCGAGTACGCGCACGCGGCGGCGCTCTTCCTCATCAAGCCCGACGGGAAGGTGAGCCGCTACCTGTACGGCGCGAAGTTCGAGCCCTCCGACCTGCGCTTCGGCCTGCTCGAGGCCTCGCAGGGCCGGATCGGCACCACGCTCGACCGCTTCATCCTGTGGTGCCATATCTACGACTCAGACGCCGGCGGCTACGTGCTGCAGGCGCGCAAGGTGATGACCATCGCCGGAGCGATCACGCTTGTCGTCCTCGCGGGCGGCCTCGCGGCGTTCTGGCGCGCCGAGTTCCGGAAGAAGAAGATCGCCGCGGCATTCCCCGCAGGCGCATGAAGAGGCGAACGACCGTGCTGCACATGATTCCAACCCTCCTCTCCCAGGCTTCCACCGACCCGGCGCTCGCGACCGGCATGCCGGTCACGCCCCGCGGATTCTGGCTGCCGGAAGGCGCGTCGACCCTCGCACCGGAGATCGACTGGGTCTTCCACTTCATCAACTACATCAACTACTTCTTCTTCTTCCTCGTGGTGGGGTTGATGTTCTGGTTCATGTGGCGCTACCGCCAGCGCGGCCGCGAGGTCTACGCGCGCGGACCGAGCCACAACACGATGCTCGAGCTCGGATGGACGATCCTCCCGACGATCATCGTCGTCGTGATCTTCTTCATGGGCTTCAAGGGCTTCGTCAGCGCGAAGACCGCGCCGGAGAACGCCTACCAGATCGACGTGACCGCGGCGAAGTGGTACTGGAAGTTCAAGTATCCGAACGGCGCGACCAGCGACGACCTCTACGTGCCCGCCGGACGTCCCGTCAAGCTCGTCATGCGCAGCGAGGACGTGCTCCACTCGCTCTACATCCGCGACTTCCGCGTCAAGCAGGACGTCGTCCCCGGCCGCTACTCCAGCCTCTGGTTCCAGGCCGACAACCCGACCGGCAAGACCGAGGCGGGCGAGGACGCCTTCCACTGGCTCTTCTGCACCGAGTTCTGCGGGACCGGCCACTCGGACATGAACCGCAAGGTCTTCGTGCTGCCCGAGGCGGACTTCGACCGCTGGGTCGTCGAGCAGGGCAAGTGGCTCGACAAGGTGGATGACGCCGACCTCTGGTGGAAGGCCGGACCGCAGCTCTACCGCGCGTGCGCCAGCTGCCACACGCTCGACGGCTCGGTCGGCACCGGCCCGTCGTGGGGCGACTACGACGGCACCGGCAACGTCTGGGAGCGCACCAAGGCGGGCTCGGCGCACAAGATCGACAAGGGCAAGAACCTCGGGGACATCATCGGCCCCGGCAAGGAGTACGAGACG
>JBIIYI010000384.1:0-3418 GCA_044346895.1 Phycisphaerales bacterium | reverse complement strand
GTTGAAGCCGACGCGGCCAGCCGGGATGCCGCGTGGATCGACGGCCGGGGATCCGTCGGACGGAACCTAGGGCAGCGCGCGATCGTTGCGCTACATTGAGGGGAATGTCCGGCGCTTCCCCCGCAACTTCCGCTTCGGCTCCGGTCTCGGACGCGCCGCTCGATCCCGCGCTGCTCGCCGAGATCGAGGCGGGCCTTTCCAGCTTCCTCGCGCAGGCGGACATCCCCGAGAACCTGCGCGCGGCCTGTCTCCACGCCGTGCTCGCGGGCGGAAAGCGGCTTCGACCGATCCTCGTGCTCGAGTCGGCCCGCGCGGCGGGCGGCTCGGTCGCCGAGGCGATGCCCGCCGCGATCGCGATCGAGTTCGTCCACGCGTTCAGCCTCGTCCACGACGACCTCCCCGCGCTCGACAACGACGCGCTCCGCCGCGGCAAGCCAACGTGCCACATCGCGTTCGGCGAGGCGATGGCGATCCTCGCGGGCGACTGCCTGCTGGCCCTCGCGCCGGTGGCGGCGGCGGGTTGCAGTCACAACGCCGCCGAGATCCAGCGGGAGCTGATGTCCGGCACCGTCCGGATGATCGCCGGGCAGGTGTACGACACGCTGAAGGGTTTCCCCGAAGGTCTGTCGGAGGCACGGCAGGTCGAACTCATC
Organism: Phycisphaerales bacterium; assembly: GCA_044346895.1. GTDB lineage: Bacteria > Planctomycetota > Phycisphaerae > Phycisphaerales > SM1A02 > QWPT01. The sequence goes on along the minus strand of JBIIYI010000384.1, from coordinate 2,765 downwards.
CATCACAACAAGACCGGCGCGCTGCTCGAGGCTTCCTGCCGGATGGGTGCGCTCGCTGCGAATGCGGCACCGACTGCGCTCGATGGCCTCACCCGCTACGGCCGCGCCATCGGCCTCATGTTCCAGATCGTGGACGACCTGATCGACGCGACGCAGACGGCCGAGCACGCGGGAAAGGCGACCGGGAAGGACGCCGACGCGGGCAAACTCACCTACCCGGGCGTGCATGGACTCGAGGGGAGCCGCCGCGAGATCGCGCGACTCCGGACGGAGGCCGAGGCGGGCCTTGCCGAGCTCGGCGTTCGCGACGGACGGCTCCTCGGCCTGCTCGAGTTCCTCGCGAACCGCACGCGCTGACGGCGGCGCGCGCAGGGCGGCGATGCTCCGCGCGACCCGGCACGATCCGGCACGACCTCGACCATCCTCGAGCGACCTCGAGCGGGCGCGACTCCGTCGGGTTCCGTTCAACGTCCCGAAATCCCCGATTCACGGCCCTTCCGGCCGGCTGGTGCATCGGGGCGAGGTATCATCGCCGAATCCTGACCTCGGGCGACGGAATGCCCGAACGCGCGCCGCGGGCGTCCCCGACGGCCGCATCGGAACCCCGGGAGACACCGTGACTTCTCGCATCCTTCCCACGCTCTCCTCGCCCGAACTCCTCCGTCATCTCTCGATGGACGGCCTGCGCGAACTCGCGGCCGAGATGCGCGGCGCGATCTGCGAGCAGGTCGCGCGCTCGGGCGGCCACCTCGCCCCGAACCTCGGCGTCGTCGAGCTCTCGATCGCGATGCACCGGGTGTTCGACTTCTCGCACGACCGGCTCCTCTTCGATGTCGGCCACCAGTGCTACCCGCACAAGCTGCTCACGGGCCGGTACCCGATGCTCTCGAAGCTGCGCCAGCGCGACGGCATGGCGGGCTTCCCCGAGCCGCGCGAGAGCGCCTACGACCTCTTCTCCGTCGGGCACGCGGGCACGGCGATCTCGACCGCGGTCGGCATGGCGCGCGGCGACACGCTCAACGGCGAGGGCTTCAGCGAGACCAACCCGAACGGGCGCCGGGTCGTATCGATCATCGGCGATGCCTCGATCGTGAACGGCGTGGCGCTCGAGGGACTCAACAACGCGGGCACGCTGAAGCGCCAGTTCCTCGTGATCCTCAACGACAACGGCATGTCGATCGCGAAGCCGCAGGGCGCGGTGGCCGCGTACTTCGACCGGCTGCGCCTCTCGCACACCTACGGCGAGTTCAAGCGCGCCGCGAAGGAGATCTCGAGGCACGTCGTCGGCGGCAAGGCGATGGCCGAGGTCTACCACAAGCTCGGCGAGCTCTCGAAGACCTGCATCAGCGAGGACGCGTGGTTCGAGCACTTCGGGCTCGTGACCGTCGGCCCCGTCGATGGACACGACCTGCCCACGCTGATCGACGTCCTCAACGAGGCGAAGCACTTCGACCGCCCAATGGTGCTCCATGTGAAGACGGTCAAGGGCAAGGGCTACCGGTTCGCCGAGGGCGACTCGACCACGTTCCACTCGCCGAGTCCGTTCACGATGATGAACGACGACGGCGACGATCAGGAAGACAAGCAACTCGTGAGCGAGGGATGCCGCGTCGAGCTCAAGAAGAGCGCGCGCAGCTTCACCGGCGCCTTCGGCGAGATCCTCGCCGACCTGATGACGCGCGATCCGAAGGTCGTCGCGTGCACCGCCGCGATGCCCGATGGAACCGGCATCTCGAAGGTGATCGGCAAGTTCCCCGACCGGGTCTTCGACACGGGCATCTGCGAGAGCCACGCCGCGGACATGATGTGCGGCCTCGCGAAGACGGGTTGGAAGCCGTTCCTCGCGGTCTACTCGACGTTCCTCCAGCGGGCGTTCGACCAGTGCTTCCAGGAAGCGGCGCTGCAGGGCCTGCCCCTGCGGCTCTGCCTCGATCGCGCCGGCTTCGTCGGCGGCGACGGCGCGGTGCACCACGGCTTCTGCGACGTCGCGCTCCTCGCGACGCTTCCCAAGGCATGCCTCATGGCCGCGATGGACGAACCGAGCCTCAAGGCCGCGGTCGAGTTCATGGCCGGCTTCGAGGATGGCCTCTCCGCCGTCCGCTACCCGCGCGACGCGGTGAGCCCGATGTATGCGTCGGAGCCATGCCCCGCCTTCGCATTCGGCAAGGCGCGCGCGCTGATCACCCACGACGACCCGCAGGTCGCGCTGATCGGATACGGAACGAGCGCGATCGATGCGTCGGAGGCGGCGCACGCGCTCGCCGCGGAAGGCATCCGAGCGAACGTGTACGACGCGCGCTTCGCGAAGCCCGTCGACGTGGCGCTGATCCAGAGCCTGGTTGCACGGGGAATCCCGATCGTGACGGTCGAGGATCACTCGATCCGCGGAGGATTCGGCGCGTGCGTGCTCGAGGCCTGCAACGAGCATCGGATCGAGACGCGCGGCATCACGCGCCTCGCGATGCCGGATGGGTGGGTCTACCAGGGCGAGCGCAAGGAACAGCTTGCCGAGGTCGGCCTTGATCCGGCGTCGATCGCGGCGAAGGCGCGCGAGGTGGCGCTGAAGCCGACGCGCACGCCGGTCGGCGTGTGAGTGCGAGTGGCGTCTGCGGCGGCTCCCTGTGGCGCAATCCGCGCAAGCGCGGGCGAGAGCGGGCATTCGTCATTCACGCGGTCGCCGCTGCGGCGGCTCCCTCTGGCGCGATGCACGCCAAAGCGAGCGAGAGCGGGCACCTGAAGCGAAGCTTCAGCAGCCCGCCAGTCGC
>JBIIYI010000383.1:0-3423 GCA_044346895.1 Phycisphaerales bacterium | reverse complement strand
CACGGTCGACTACGGCGGGCAGTTTGAGGCGCAGCAGTCGGCGAGCCGCACGATCTACGCGATGGGCGCGGTCGTCGCGGTGCTGATGTTCCTCGTGCTGCAGCTCTCGACGGGTCGCGCGCGCACGGCAGCGCTCGTGATGCTCAACCTGCCGCTTGCGATCATCGGCGGCATCGCGGCGATCTACCTCTCGGACGGCGAACCGTGGCGCAACGCGCTCGCCCTCGCGGGATTCGGCGGCACCTACGTGGCGCCCGTCGTCTCGATCGCGAGCATGGTGGGCTTCGTCACGCTCTTCGGGATCGCGGTGCGCAACGGGATCCTCCTCGTCAACCACTACGACCACCTCGAGCGCGTCGAGGGCTGCCCGCGCGCGGATGCGATCGTGCGCGGCTCGATGGAGCGGCTGGTGCCGATCCTGATGACCGCGCTCACCGCGGCGCTCGGACTCCTGCCGCTTGCGCTCGCGGCCGGCAAGCCGGGCAGCGAACTCCTCGCGCCGCTCGCGACGGTCGTCCTCGGCGGACTGGTCACGTCCACCTTCCTCAACCTCTTCGTCATTCCCGCGGGCTACGCGCTCGCGTTCCGAGTCCCCAAGTCGACGCGGGCCTGAGCCCGCGCCGGACGCATTGCATGGAGTACCGCATGGAGCATGTCATGGATCAACGCATGGATCAACGCATGGATCAACGCATGGATCAACGCATGGATCAACGCATGGATCAACGCATGGATCAACGCATGGATCACCGCATGGAGCACCGCATGTCGAACGACCGCATCCGTCCTTCCCGTCTCGCAACGCTCGCGACCGCCGTCGCGCTCTGCGCCTGGGGCGCTGGCTGCGGCGATGCAGGCTCGGCTTCGCCGGGCGGCGAGCACGCGCACGACCACGCGCATGGCGAGCATCATGACCACGATCACGATCACGCCGAAGGCGCTGGAAACGGCATGTCCGAGGACGGCCACGGCGCGACGGTCGAACTCGGCGAGCAGAAGGTCGGAGAGTTCGACGTGAAGGCCTCGCGCGACGGCGACGTGAAGGCGGGCGCGGAACTCCCGGTCGACATCTGGATCACCGGCGGCCCGAAGGTCTCCGCCGTCCGCTTCTGGGTGGGCGTGGAGGACGCCTCCGGCTCGATGAAGGCGAAGGCCGAGCTCGAGAAGGACAACTGGCACACGCACGGCGAGGTTCCTTCTCCGATGCCGGAGGGATCCAAGCTCTGGATCGAGATCGAGGCGGAAGGCGGCGCGAAGACGCTCGTGTCGTTCGATCTCAAGATGTGACGGGCGCGGGCCGCCGTCGCTCGTCCGGGCGACGACGGGTTCGAGGCGATCAACCTAGAACGACGAGGGCGCTCCCGATCGGGAGCGCCCTCGATGCTTGATGGGGGAGCGACTTTCCGCGTCGCACGCCGCGCGCCTTCGATCACGCCGGGCGCCTTCGATCACGCCGGGCGCCTTCGATCACGCCGGGCGCCTTCGATCACGCCGGGCGCCTTCGATCACGCCGGGCGCCTTCGATCACGCCGCGCGCCTTCGAGCACGCCGGGCCTTCGATCACGCCGGGCTTGGCATCGCGCCGCCCAAGTCGGTTCCGGGGGCGTCGTCGACGCGGGTCTCCGGCTTGACCTCGATCGGCTTCGCGCGCGCCGATTCCGCCGCGAGGAGGTCAGCGACGGTCGGCTTGCCGATCGATTCGCCGCGCATGAGGCGGTCGATGTCGTCGCGCTGCAGCGTCTCGTACTTGAGGAGCGCCTCGGCCACCGCGACGACCTTCTCCCAGTGGAGGTCGAGCAGGCGCCGCGCATCCTCGTACGCCTCGTCCGACATGCGTCGGATCTCCTCGTCGATGATGCGCGCCGTCTCGGGGGAATAGTCCTTCTCGGCGAAGATCGACTCCTGCTGCTCGCTCCCGCTGTAGTTCACGAAGCCGAGCCGCTCGGACATGCCCCACTGGAGGATCATGGCGCGCGCGTAGCTCGTGACCATGCGGATGTCCATCGCCGCGCCGGAACTGGTGTCGCCGGTCTTGCGCTCCTCGGCCAGCCGTCCGCCGCAGAGGACGCGCAGCGTGGCCAGCACGTGCTTGCGCCCGTAGCCGTAGCGGTCCTTCTCGGGCAGCGAGAACGTGGCGCCCATCGCCTGTCCGCGCGGGATGATCGTCACCTTGTGGAGCGGATCGGCGTGCTCGAGCAGCATCTGGAGCACCGCGTGGCCGGCCTCGTGGTAGGCGGTCGCCACGCGCTCCTGCTGCTCGATCTTGCGGCTCTTGTTCGCGCGGCCCCAGCGCACCTTGTCGCGCGCCTCCTCGAGGTCGGCGAGTTCGACCGAATCCTTGTCGGCCATGGTGGCGATGATCGCCGCCTCGTTGATGAGCGCCGCGAGGTCCGCACCCGAGAACATCGGCGTGCCGCGGGCGACGCGCTCGAGATCGACGTCCTCCGCCAGCTTCACCTTCTTGGCGTGCACCGCGAGGATCTGCCGCCGTCCGACGAGATCGGGCAGGTTCACGGCGACCGAGCGGTCGAAGCGGCCCGGACGCGTGAGCGCCGGGTCGAGGACGTCGGGGCGGTTCGTCGAGGCGATGACGATCACCTGCGTGTTCGCGTCGAAGCCGTCCATCTCGACGAGGATCGCGTTCAGCGTCTGCTCGCGCTCATCGTGGCCGCCCGACGAGAATCCGCCGCCGCGGCGACGGCCGACGGCGTCGATCTCGTCGAGGAAGACGATGCACGGCGAGGATTCCTTGGCCTGCTTGAAGAGGTCGCGCACGCGGCTCGCGCCGACGCCGACGAACATCTCGACGAAGTCCGAACCCGAGATCGAGTAGAAGGGGACTCCCGCCTCGCCGGCGATCGCCTTCGCGAGGAGCGTCTTTCCGCAGCCCGGCGGGCCCGACAGCAGCACGCCGCGCGGGATGCGTCCGCCGAGCTTCGTGAAGCGCTTCGGGTTCTTGAGGAACTCGACGATCTCCTGCACCTCGTCCTTCGCCTCGTCGACGCCGGCCACGTCGGCGAAGGTGACCTTCACCGTGTCCTTCGACTGCATGCGGTGGCGGCTCTTGCCGAAGCTGCCGAGCATGCCGCCCGGGCCGCCGCCCGCGCCGCGCATCGAGCGCGCGATGAACCAGATGATGCCGATGATGAGGAGCACCGGAAGCAGCTGGATCAGGATGACCGGCCAGTACGACTCCTCCTGCTTCTTGAAGTCGACCTTGGCTTCCTTGAGGTCGGCGACCCAGTAGTTCTGGCCGTCGATGACGTTGACGTAGACCTTGTCCCCGGCGTAGGCGGGCGCGTCCTTCTTGACCGTCGCGCTGACCTTCGTGCCGGCGCCGTTCACGATCACGCTGTCCGGCTCGATCGCCTTCGACTCGGCGAGGTTGCGGAACTGGACCCAGGTCACTTCCTTCTGCCCGCC
>JBIIYI010000382.1:0-3429 GCA_044346895.1 Phycisphaerales bacterium | reverse complement strand
GTTTTCCGCTTCTGAGGCAGATACCCCATGCCGACCCGGGGATCCTTCCCGTAGGCTCCGTCGCTGAGGATTCCACATTCCGGCAAACCGCACGAAGGGCACGCCTGCGTCGCCCTCTCGGTCGAACCGCCACCGCAACGGAGATCATCGACGCATGCCCGACACGCGCCCGCCCGTCGATCAAGTCATGACCACCGAACTCCTCGATGGCGTGAGCGATCTCGTGCAGAGCGTGTGGACCGACGGGCGCATCCGGTTCGTGAACCGGGCCTGGCTCGAGCGCCTCGGCTACTCCGGGCGCGAGATCGAGGATCTCAACATCTTCTCGGTGATCCACCCCGAGAGCCGCGAGCACTGCATGCACTACTTCCAGCGCCTGCTGTCGGGCGAGGAAGTCGGGCTGATGGAGGTCGTCTTCCAGACGAAATCCGGTCAGATCGTGCACCTCGAGGGGCGCGTGTCCGTCCAGTACGACGCCGGCGCACCCTACTGCACGGCAGGCATCTTCCGGGAGACCAAGACGCCGCGGCATGCGGAGGCGACGCTCGCCCGCCTGCGGGAACAGCGACGGCTGTTCCAGTCGGTGCTGTCCCTCCTGCGCGCCACCGAGTCGCTGGACCGATCCGCATTCTTCTCGCTCGTGACCGCGAAGGTGGCGGCAGCGCTCGACGTCGCCAGGGCCAGCATCTGGCTTCTCGACGATGCGCACGAGTCGATCCGCTGCGAGGCGCTCCACGCCGATGGGGTGGCGCAGGGCAAGGTCGACCTCACGCTCACGCGCGGGCAGTTCCTGCCGTACTTCGAAGCGATCGAGAGCAGGCTTCCGGTGCGTGCCGACGACGCGCGCACCCACCCCGCGACCAGCTGCTTCACCGAAAGCTACCTGAAGCCTCTCGGCATCACGTCGATGCTCGATGGACCGATCCGGCTGGGCGAGTCGCTCGCCGGCGTCATCTGCTGCGAGCACATCGGCCCGAAACGGCACTGGACCAACGACGAGGAGGAGTTCGTTCTGGCGGTCTCGGCCATCGTGCTCACCTTCCTCGAGACGACGCGACGCGTCGAGGCCGAGAACAAGCTCCGCAGCGCGAATCTCGTGCTCGAGGCGACGGTCGACGAGCGCACGCGCGAGGCGCGCCGCAGCGAGCGCCGCCTCTCGTACCTGATCACCTCGAGTCCGGCGGTCATCTACACGTGCGAGCCGGTCATGCCCTTCCGCGGCACCTACGTGAGTCCCAACATCGAGGGCCTCCTCGGATATCCCGCAGAGAACTACCTGAGGGAATCCACGTTCTGGTCCGACCGCATCCATCCCGAGGACGCGCCCCTCGCCTACACGACGCTGCGCGAGGCCGTCGAGTACGGACGCTCGAGCTACGAGTACCGCTTCCGTCATGCCGATGGCACCTACCGCTGGCTCCGCGATTCGTTCGTGCTCGTCCGAGATGCCGACGGAAATCCGCGCGAGATCGTGGGCTCGTGCGTCGACATCCACGACCGACGCCACGCGGAGAACGAGGCTCGCGCCGCGGAGAACGACCTGCGTCGGCTCATCGACACCGCCAACGCCCCGATCTTCGGCAAGGATACGAACGGCCAGGTGAACGAGTGGAACCGCAGCGCCGAGCGGCTCACGGGCTTCTCGAAGGAGGAGGTCCTCGGCCGCGACCTCGTCGACTTCGTCAGCCCCGGCTTCAAGCTCGCCGTGAAGGAGGTGCTCGACCGCGCCCTCTCGGGCGTCGAGACCGCGAACTTCGAGTTCCCGCTCACGACGAAGGACGGACGCGAGGTGGCGGTCCTCCTCAACGCGGGAACGCGCCGCGACGCATCCGGCGCGATCACGGGCATGGTCGGCGTCGGACAGGACATCACGCAGCTCCGTCACGCCGATCAGCGCAGCCTGCGCGCCAAGCGACTGGAGAGCCTGGGCACCCTCGCCGGCGGCGTCGCCCACGACATCAACAACGCGCTCGCACCGATCATGCTCGCCTGCGGCCTGCTCCGGAAGGAAGCCCCGCACTGCGGGCGCCTCGTCGACATCCTCGAATCGAGCACGAAGCGCGGCGCCGCGATGGTGCAGCAACTCCTCACCTTCGCGAAGGGGATCGACGGCGAGCGGACGATGCTCGACCCGCGACGCATCATCCACGAGCTCCAGCAGATCGTGGGAAGCACGTTTCCCAAGAACATCCGGCTGCGCTTCGCCTTCGACGACGGCCTTCCGAGCGTCAGCGGCGATCCGACGCAGATCCACCAGGTGCTCCTCAACCTCTGCGTCAACGCGCGCGACGCGATGCCGGCCGGAGGTGCGATCACCGTCTCCGCGTCCGTCGCCGACATCGACGATCGCGAGGCCGCCGAGCACGCCGACTGCGCGAAGGGGCGTTATCTGCGCTGGACCGTGTCGGACACCGGCTCGGGCATCCCGGAGTCGGTTCTCGAACGCATCTTCGAACCGTTCTTCAGCACGAAGAGCCCCGATCAGGGCACGGGCCTCGGGCTCTCGACCGCGCTCGGGATCGTCCGTAGCCACGGCGGCTTCATGCGCGTCGCCTCGAGCCCCGGCCAGGGAAGCATCTTCAGCATCTACCTCCCGGCCGTGCAGCCGCAAACCTCCACTCCCGCGCAACCGGCTCTCGCGCAGCCGGCCCGCGGCGGCGGACAGACCATCCTCGTCGTCGACGACGAGCCCGCCGTGCGCGAGGTGCTGAGGCAGATCATCCTCGCCCTCGGATACCGCGTGCGCACCGCGCAGGACGGCGCCGCGGCACTCGCGATCATCGAGGATCCGAACGCCGAGATCGACGGCGTCGTCACCGACCTCCACATGCCCAACATGGACGGCGTCGAACTGGCGCGCAGAATCTCGAAAGTGCGCCCCGGACTGGGCGTCATCCTCTCGAGCGGCCGCATCGAGCCCAATGAAGCGCAGGGCGCCGACGGGAAGCTCTTCCGGGGGAATCTCGAGAAACCCTTCACGATCGAACGGCTCTCGCAGGCGCTGCGCGCCGTACTCAGCGCACCGGCGCGGTCGTAGCGACCTCCGCCCCGCCCGCGCGATCGCGCACCACGACGCTCATCACGAGCGGCACGACCACGATCGTGAAGATCGTCGAGACGAGCAGTCCGCCGCCCATCACGGCGCCGAGGCCGCGATAGAGCTCGCTTCCCGCGCCCGGCGCGAAGATCAAGGGCAGCAGCCCCGCGACGCTCGTGAACGCGCTCATGAGGATCGGGCGCACGCGCGTCCGCACGCTTTCCGCGATCGCCGCGCGCAGCGGCAGCGGACCACCCTCGCGCACGGCGGGCGCATCGGGAAGCCCGCGGAACGCAGCATCGGACGGGGTTTCATCGGCGGTGCCGCGCTGGAAGTTGAGCGTCTGGTGGACGAGGAGGATCGCGTTGTTCACGACGACGCCGATCAGGATC
>JBIIYI010000381.1:0-3432 GCA_044346895.1 Phycisphaerales bacterium | reverse complement strand
GAGCGCTCACCCAGCGGCTTCTCTCGGCCCGCTGCGATTCACTCGCAGCGAGGCTGGCCAGAGCGAGCAAGTTGCGAAGCAGGTTGCGAGCGCCCCAACTCAGTACGCCTTCGCGAAGATCGCACGGCGCGTCGTCGGCCTGCCCGTGAAGATGCACGTGCCAGGCTCGTCCGCGCCCTCGAGCGGGATGCAGCGGCAGGTCACGGCGAACTTCGTCTTGAGCTCGTCCTCGACCTTCCGGTCCGGCGCGTAGTGGACGAGCGCGAACCCGCCCTTCACCGCGCCGCCGCCCGACTCGTTCGCCTCGGCCTCGTTGCGCGCGCCGAAGAACGCCTCGAACTCCGCGCGCGAATCGATCCGCTTCGTGTTCTGCTCGCGGTGCGCCTTCGCCCGCGCGAAGAGCGTGCCCTGGATGTCCTCGAGCGTCGCGTGGATCGTCGCGATGAACTCGTCGCGCTTCACGCTCTGCTTCTCCTTGTGCCCGCGGTCGCGGCGCGCCATGAACACCGAGTCCTGCTCCATGTCGCGCGGACCCACCTCGACGCGCACGGGAATGCCCTTCTTGATCCACTGCCAGGTCTTGTCGCCGCCGCGGATGTCGCGGTTGTCGACCTCGACCTCGACGGTGCGGCCGAAGTAGGGGATCCTGCGCAGATCCGCCGCGAGACGGTTGCAGTAGTCGAGCACCGCCTGCGCGGTCTCGGGCTTGTGCGTCACGGGAATGATCACGACGTGCGACGGCGCGAGGCGCGGCGGCAGCACCATGCCGTCGTCGTCGGCGTGCGTCATGATCATGCCGCCGATGAGGCGCGTCGACACGCCCCACGACGTCGTCCACGCGTACGAGATGCTGCCCTCCGCGTCGCTGAACTTGATCTCGCTCGCGTGCGCGAAGTTCTGACCGAGGAAGTGCGACGTGCCCGCCTGCAGCGCCTTGCGGTCCTGCATCATCGCCTCGATGCAGTAGGTGTTGACGGCGCCGGGGAAGCGCTCGCCCTCGGTCTTCTCGCCCTTCACGACGGGCATCGCCATCCAGTTCTCCGCGAAGTCCGCGTAGACCTCGAGCATTTTCAGCGTCTCCTCCATCGCCTCCCCGCTCGTCGCGTGCGCGGTGTGGCCTTCCTGCCAGAGGAACTCGGCCGTGCGGAGGAAGAGCCGCGTGCGCATCTCCCAGCGCACGACGTTCGCCCACTGGTTGATGAGGAGCGGTAGATCCCGGTAGCTCTGCACCCACTTCGCGAAGCTCGCGCCGATGATCGTCTCCGACGTCGGGCGCACGACGAGCGGCTCCTGCAGCTCGCCATCGGGGACGAGTCCCTGCTTGCCGTCGGCCTTCACGCCGGGCTTCAGTCGGTGATGCGTCACGACCGCGCACTCCTTCGCGAAGCCCTCGACGTGCTCCGCCTCCTTCTCGAAGTAGGAGAGCGGGATGAAGAGCGGGAAGTACGCGTTCCTGTGGCCCGTGTCCTTGAACATCTTGTCGAGCGCGCGCTGGATGTTCTCCCAGAGCGCGTAGCCCCACGGCTTGATCACCATGCAGCCGCGCACGTCGCTCGTCTCGGCGAGGTCGGCCGCGCGCACCACCTGCTGGTACCACTCGGGGTAGTCCTGCGCGCGCGTGGGCGTGATCGCGGTCTGGACGGCGGGGGAGGAACCCTTCTTCTCGCTGGCGGGCTGCTTTTCGTTCGACATGGTGGCTCGCTTTCCTTCGTGCGTGCGCCGCGGGGCGCCACGCAAGGCCCGAGAAGGTAGCAGATGCGCCTCAAAATCGGAGGAAACGATGGTTTTGCCCGGCGAGGCGATAGAGTCGCTCCGGATGTCGAACGACGACGAGGAAGCCTGCGCGCGCGCGGATGGTCCCGGAAGGGAGCATCGCGCCGACGCGCCATGCGCGGGATCGGTGCTTCGCGCCGCGCTCGCGGCGGCGATCGCCGAGGCGCAGTCGTCGATCGCGCTCGCGGACCAGGCCGACCGACGTCGCGAGGCCGTGCGCTCGACGCGGCGCGCCCTGAAGGACGTGCGCGCGCTCGCCGCGCTCGCCCGGCCACTCGAGGCGGGCGCGCATGCGTCGGGCGTCGACGGCGTCGTCGAGTTCGCGTCGAAGGCGAACCAGCTGCTCGGCCCGCTGCGCGATCGCGACGCGCTCGTGCGCTCGATCCAGCGCCTCTCCGACCGCTTCGCCGACGGCGAGCCGCGGCGCGTCGTGCGCACGGTGCTGCTCGCGACGCTCGTCTTCGCCGACCACGACCGCGTCGAGAGCGACGCGTGGAGCGACGGCTCGCGCCAGCGCGCGCGCCGCGCGATCGCGGCGATGGCGCTCGCGGCGCGGGGATTCACGGACGCGCCGTTCGACGCCCGGCACGCCGTGCGCACGCTCGTCGAGACCCACCGGCGCGCGGTGATCACGCTGCGCGAGGCGCTCGACGCGAGCGACGCGGGTTCGGGCGATCTCGCGCGTCTCCACGACGGCCGCAAGCTCGCGTCGCTTCTCGCGCTCGGATTGAAGCCCTTCGCCGACGACGTGCCCGATGCGGCGCGGCGCGCGCGTCTGCGCGCGCGGAGGCTCGCCGCCGCGCTCGGCGAGGATCGCGACCTCGCGCTCCTCGACGTCGAGATGGCGCGGGTGCGCGCGCAACTCGGTGGAAGTCCGCTGGTCGCGTCGATCGACGACGCGCTGCGGCTCGCACGTCTCGAGGCATCGGCCCGCATGGAGGACGCCGCGCGCTCGTTCCTCCGGCTCGGACGCCGACGCGTCGCACGCGCGATCGAAGGCTTCCTCCTCGACTGACGCCGGCCGATGCAGGCCGACGTCGCGGGGCGTGCGACCCGCACGCGCGTGTCCTCCGCGACTTTCGCGCGATTCCCTATCCTGCCGCGCATGGACCCGTCCGCCCAGCCATTCCGACCCGTCATCGGCATCGTCGGTGGGATCGGGAGCGGCAAGAGCGCGGTGGCGCGCGCGTTCGCCGCGCTCGGCTGCGAGGTGTGCGTCAGCGACGATCTCGCGCGGAAGGTGCTCGGCGAACCCGACGTCGTCGCGCGCATCGCGGCGGCGGCGGGCCCCGGCGTCGTCGCGGCGGATGGAGCGATCGACCGAGCGGCACTCGCGCGGGCGATCTTCGCGTCGGCCGAGGTGCGTCGCGCCGTCGAGGCCGCGATGCATCCGCGCATCGAGGCGCTGCGTCGCGCGCAGTTCGCGGCGGCTCCGCCCTCGACCGTCGCGTTCGTCATCGACGCGCCGCTCCTCCTCGAGGTCGGGCTCGACCGCGAGTGCGATGCGGTCGTCTTCGTCGGCGCGCCGGAAGCGCTGCGTCGCGCGCGGGTCGCGGAGTCGCGCGGCTGGACCGCCGGGGAACTTTCCCGTCGCGAGGCGGCGCAGCTTCCGCTCGACGAGAAGCGCCGGCGCGCGACCGACACCGTCGACAACGACGG
>JBIIYI010000380.1:0-3438 GCA_044346895.1 Phycisphaerales bacterium | reverse complement strand
CGGGCGCTCGGGGGCAAGCGCCGTGCCCGGCCTCGGAGCGCGGAAAGTGCCTTACGCCGCCCTGTTCATCGGCTCGAAGTCGTCCCGATCTTGGCGGTCGTCTGAGAGGGAGCCGGGATTCCAGGTGGGCAGAATCCGACCGGTCCGCCGCAGTTCGAAGACATCCCCCGCCCAGGCCACCAGGACACGCTGGTAGCGACGCTGCGCCTCATCGACCTGACGCTGCATCCGGGCGGTGACGAAGTTGATCGGTGCCGACATGGGTGACTTCCCTGTGCTGGGGCTGCGCGATCGTTTCGCGCTGGCCTTGCGCCACCATCCGTGGTGGGCTCAGGGAACATCGTCCGCGAGGTCGGACTACTCAAGCAGGACTGAGAAAACAGGCCACGATCGTCCGATCGGGGTCAACTCCCGGTGCTCCCACGGCTACCGACCGCCAAATCCGATCTTCTGCATCAGACCGTCGAACTGGTCGAGGTTGTAGAAGTCGAGAACAAGTCGTCCTGACCCCTTCTTGCGCCCAAGTTGGAGATGGACGCGCGTTCCAAGATATTCGGCCAACTGTCGCTCCAGATCGGCAACGTTCGCGTCACGGGCAGTTGGTTCTGATTTGTCATTCATACCAGTCTTTGTTGATTCCAAAGCCCGTTGCTGAAGCGCCTGCACTTGTCGCTCGAGTTCGCGAACCGACCAGTCGTTGGCGACCACCTTTCCCGCAAGCTCGGCACGCTGCGTGAGGTTGGTCACCGGGAGGAGCGCCTTCGCATGTCCCTGACTGATTTGCCCCTTCCGGACGAGGTCGGCCGTCGCGGCGTCGAGTTCGCTGAGCCGGAGCAGGTTGGTGACGGACGCTCGATCGAGACCCACTCGATCCGCAATCGCTTGGTGGGTCATTCCGAAGTCCGACGCCAACCTGCGAAGCGCAGTGGCCCGTTCCATCGGATTGAGATCCTCGCGCTGGATGTTCTCGATCAGGGCGAGTTCAGCAGCCATCTGATCGTCGATCGAGCGGATGAGCGCGGGGATCTTGGCAAGGCCGAGGAGCTTGGCGGCGCGCCAACGACGCTCCCCTGCCACCAGCTCAAACTGCCCTCCCTGCTCTCGAACCATGATCGGCTGCATCAATCCAGCCTGGCGGATCGAGTCGGCGAGCGACTGGAGGGCTGCCTCGGAGAAGTCCGTGCGGGGCTGCAGGCGGTTGGGAACGATCTGTTCCACGGGGATCTCACGCAGCGATGAGCCATCCGAAGCGGTTTCCGTTCGGACCGAGGTCGCTGCAGCCGCCGAGGCAGGGATGGTCGGCGGCGGCACCGTGCCGGCCGGGCGCGTCGCTGCCGGTTCCTGCGTCGCGACAGCCGTCGTTTGGGGAGGCAGGGGCTGCACCTGGATCTGCACCGGAGCACCAAGCAGGGCGCTCAAACCGCGTCCAAGCTTGCGTACAGGCCCCTTGCCGGTCTGATCAGTCTGCGACATCCGTGCTCCTTTGCCTCAACCGGCTCGTCAGGTTCAAGCGACAGTGCTCCTGCCGCAAGTTGCGTATCGATGTTCCACGGGGAACACTCGGTGTTATCTCGATCCCGACGCAGACTGTCAACCACCGCGCAGCCGAAATCCGGAGCCTCAAACGTTCCACGGGGAACATACTTATCAGACGTATTTGTCGTCTGATACCGTTCCACCCTCGCATGACGGTTCCAGACCCAAAGTCAACCTGGAAGCAGCTCCTCATCGTCGCCTGCATCGCCTTCGCGGCCCACGCCGCGAGCCTCGGCAGCGGGTGGATCTGGGACGACGACTCCTACGTCACGGCCAATCCATTGATGTCATCTGCGTCTGGTTTTGTTGACGCATTTATCCCAGGATCCACTCCTCAGTACTACCCGCTCGTCTTCGCAGGGCTGTGGGTGCAGCATGCGGTCTCGGGAACGGAGCCGTTCGCCTACCACCTCGTCAACGCGCTGATGCATGCGGTGAACGCGGCGCTGCTTCTCGCCGTGCTCGCGCGCATCGGCGTGCCACGCGCGTTCTGGATCGCGGCTCTCTTCGCAGCGCATCCGATGGGCGTCGAGAGCGTCGCATGGGTGACCGAGCGCAAGAACGTGCAGTCGATGCTGTTCGCGCTCGCGAGCGTCGGTCTCTTCCTGCGTTTCCTCGACGCAACGAGGGAACGTCGTGCCGGCACATGGCTCGCATCGTTCCTTCTCTTCGGATGCGCGCTGCTCTCGAAGACGACCGCGGTCTTCGTGCCACCGTGCCTCGTCCTCGCGCTCCTCTGGATGCGTCGACCGATCGGCGTGCGCGTGATCGCGACGGTGGCGCCGTTCTTCATCGCCGGCATCGCGGCAGGTCTCTTCACAGCGCATGTCGAGCGCACGCTCGTCGGCGCGGCGGGGGAGGAGTTCGCGCTCTCGTTCGCCGAACGAATGCAGATCGCCGGACGCAACGCGGCGTTCTACGTCATGCGCTTCGCGCTGCCGACCGAGCAGGTCTTCATCTACCCGCGGTTCGAGCCCAACGCGGCGGGCGTCGGCGCGTGGATCCCGTTCATCGTGGGCGCCGCGACCCTCGCGTGGGGCGTCGTGCGCTGGAAGCGTGGTCGCGGCCTCCTCCTCGCGACGCTCTGGTACGGCGCCGCGCTGTTCCCGGCGCTGGGCTTCTTCGACGTCTGGCCGTTCCGCTATTCGTTCGTCGCGGATCACTTCGCCTACGCCGCGATGCCGGTGCTCGCCCTCCTCGTGGTGACGGTTCTCGCGCGCGATCTCCGCGGCTTCGGTGATCAACCCCGGACGATCGCATGCGCGGCGCTCATCGTGATCCTGATCCCGCTCTCGTGGCGCGCCACCGCAAAGTACGAGAACGAGGAGACGCTCTGGCTCGACACGGCGCGGCGCAATCCGGAGGCCTGGATCGCGCACAACAACCTCGCGTCGATCGAACTCCGGCGTGCCGGCGATGCGGTCGCGCAAGGTGACGCCGACGCGGCGCGCACGCACGCGACCAACGCGCTCGAGCGCGCGAGTCGCGCGGGCGAGCTCAAGCCGGACGAAGCATCCAACGCCGCCAACCGCAGCGAGGCGCACCGACTGCTCGGACAACTCGACGACGCGCTGCGCGAGATCGAACTCGCGGCCTCGCTCAAGCCTCGGCATGCGGATTTCGTCTGGTCGCGCGCGCGCATCCTCGAACTGCAGGGGAGGACCGACGACGCGCGGCGCGCGTTCGAAGCCTGTGCCGAACTCGGCAAGGGGACGCGCGACGAGGTGGCGGCGCGGCGCGATCTCCTGCGTCTCGCGATCGCGCGCGCCGACACGAACGAGGCGATCCTCCAGTGCCGTGCGATCCTCGTCGTCGATCCGCGCAACGCCGACATGATGGCGAACCTCGGATCGCTCCTCGTCCAGACGGGAGACACTGAGCAGGCGAGGCGCGAGTTCAGGC
>JBIIYI010000379.1:0-3444 GCA_044346895.1 Phycisphaerales bacterium | reverse complement strand
GTGCGAGGTTTCGCGAGGTTCCCGGGCGTCGTGGGAGACCCGCACGCGACCCGCACGCGACCCGCACGCGACCCGCACGCGACCCGCACGCGACATCCCACGCGACATCCCACGCGACATCCCACGCGACATCCCACGCGACATCCCACGCGACATCCCACGCGACATCCCACGCGACATCCCACGCGACATCCCACGCGACATCCCACGCGGCCTCCCGCGCGGCGCGTGCTTCGAAGGCGTTCGTCCGCCGCTCAGTCGAGCCGCTGGATCATCACGTTGTAGAACTCGATCGGGCAGCCGTGGCTCTGGAGGGCGACGGGCCCGCGCTTCGCGACGCCGGGCAGCTTCGCGTCGACGATCACGTGCTTGCCGTTGTTCCACACGTTGAGGACGTCACCCACCATGCGGATGCGGAAGCGGTTCCACTGGCCGACGGGGGCGTCGGCGTTCTCCTTCGGCGTGACCGCGGCGCGCACCTCCGGCGGCATCGACGCATCGGTGCGATAGCCGTACACCTCGCCCGAGCCGCACGGCCACGACCAGATGTTGACCTGGCTCTTCGAGCTGCCGCGGAGGTAGATGCCGCTGTCGCGCTCCTCGACCTCGACGGTCTTGTCGCTGCCGTCGGGGTTCTTCATCGTGCTGCCGTCTGCGCCGATGAAGGGGCGCTGCATCCGGCCCTGATGCTCGCCCGTCCAGCGCCAGTCGCAGATCATCTCGAAGTCGCCGTAGCTCTCGTCGCTCCAGAGGCTCTTCCCCTTGCCGTCGAAGCGGACGACGCCGTTCGAGACGGTCCAGTGCTCGGGCTTCGCCTCGCCGCGGTCCGCGCCTTCCTTCCAGCCCTTCATCTCGAGCGCGTCGAACATCGGACGCATGCCCGCGGCCGAGAGGTCGGCGCACATGTCGGGCGCGAGGGCGGGGGAGGCGGAGGGGAGTTCCGTGATCTTCAGGTTCTTGAACCAGATCTCCGTGCCCTCGCTCTCGAGGCAGATGAAGCCCTTGCGCGGCTTCACCTCGGAGCAGCCCGACACTTCCGTGCCGTTGATCTCGAGCTTGATCACGCCGTCGTTGCAGGAGACCTTGTAGTGGTTCCACTCGCCCGCGCCCTTCGTCGTGCGCGCGCTCGGGAGGCAGCGCTCCCAGCCGCCCGGATGCGGGCGATCGGGCTTCATGCTGGCGCCCCAGATCGAGAAGATGTCGCCCTGGCCCGTGTACATCGTGCGGCCCTGGCCGTCGACGTTGTCGGGCGTGAGCATGATCTGCACCTCGATCGAGCGCGAGAACGGCACGCCCTTGGAGCAGTAGGGGTCGCTCCAGACGAAGAGCCCCGCGTTGCCCGGGTACGAGAGGTGCTTCCAGTCGAACTCGAGCACGAAGTTCTCGTACGCCTTCTCGGTGCGGAGGATGCCGGTCGGGATGCCCGTGCACTTGATGATCGGTGCACCCGTCTCGTCCTTCGCGACGGTCCATGTCGATGCGGAGGTGTTCACATCGACCCAGCCCGCCAGGTCCTTGCCGTTGAAGAGGTCGGCCGCCTGCGCGAGCGCCGGGGCGGGAAGTGCGAGGAAGGCCGCGCATGCAGCCGAGAACGCCGAAGCAAGCAGATTCGTGTGCATCCGCGCAAGGTACCGCAAGCGCGCGCGCAGGGGGCCTGGCTCGCGGCGGCGTCGCGCACGGATCCGTCGGTTCCGGCGAGGTTTATGCGCGGAATCCGGAGTGGGCGCGCGATGCGGCCGGGTTCTGTTCCCGCGCCCGGGTGCCGGCACCGACTCGACGCAGGGACCCGCACGGCCACTGGAGTCCTGCGTCCGAAAGAGGTCGAGTTCACTCGTTGAATGAACGGCACCTTCACAGTGCCCACACAAACGACTTCTAACTTCCGCCCCGTCGACGGGATATCCGTCGAGGCCGCGGGCGTGCGTTCTTCGCACAACCTGAGCCGAGAGCAAGCACCCCGCTTGGATTCGCAGCGCATTGTTGCGGACCGCGCAGGGCACTGCGCGTGCATTCGTCGATTCGCGGAGCCGACGGCTCCAACCAGTTCACCCTCAGAGAAGGACCTGTTTCCATGAAGAGCTCGATCAGCGCGTTCCTCGCCTCGGCCGGATTCGGCCTCGCCGCCGCGGCGTCTGCCCACGGCGCCGAAATCCTCGTCACCTCGGACATCAACACCTCGACGACGTGGACGAAGAACAACGTCTACGTCCTCAAGGCCGACGTCTACGTCAACCCGGGCGCGACCCTCACCATCGAGGCGGGCACCGTCGTCGCCAGCGAACTCACCACGAACACCCGCGCCGCGCTCATCGCGACCAAGGGCGCGCGCATCGTCGCGATCGGCACGCAGGACGAGCCGATCATCTTCACCTCGCAGGCCGACTACGACACGTGGAGCGCCACGAATCCGCGCGGCGTGTACCGCCCGACGGCGACCTCCGAGTGGGGCAACCTCACGCTCCTCGGCGCCGGCTACATCTCCGAAGACGCGGTCGTCGGCAACACCGCCGCGCCGAACGCGAACAACGTCGCGGTCATGGAAGGCCTCATCGCCTCCGGCCCGACCGACACCCGTCCCTTCTACGGCGGCGGCAACGACGACGACAACAGCGGCACCCTCTCGTACGTGTCGATCCGCTACGGCGGCCAGTTCGTCGGCAACAACGTCGAGCTCAACGGCCTCGCCTGCGGCGGCGTCGGTCGCGAGACGATCATCGACCACATCGACGTCATCAACAACCTCGACGACGGCATCGAGATCTGGGGCGGCACGGTCAACATGCAGTACGTGAGCATCTGGAACGTCGGTGACGACAGCCTCGACCTCGACCAGGGCTGGCGCGGCAAGGTCCAGTACGGCTTCATCGTCCAGGGTTACTGCAAGGCCGGCTCGACCTCGGGCTCGGGCTTCGGCGACAACGGCATCGAGATGGACGGCGCCGAGCGCTCCGACTACCAGCCGGTCACCTCGGGCGTCCTCTACAACATGACCGTCGTCGGCAACCCCGGCACCGGCTCGGGCTCGAACGGCGGCGACCTCGCCACCGCGTGGCGCGACAACGTCAACATGCAGATCCGCCAGTCGGTCTTCACCGGCTTCGGTGAAGCATTCGTCCGCAGCGAGAATCCGTCCGACGGCTCGGGTGGCTTCGGTCTGAACGGCACGCTGAACTTCCAGAGCCGCTGGTCGACCCCGTACTCGTACCTCCTCACGGCGGGCGGCTCGAACATCAACGCGCCGGCCAACCCGGTCGCGATGTACCGCGCGCAGGTGAACGGCAACCTCTGCGAGGTCAAGGACACCGTCGTCCACAACTTCCCGAACACGAGCCTCTCGAACTCGGGCTCGACGATCGCCGGTCTGCCGACCGGACCGTTCGCGGAGGCCGATTTCCTCGGCTTCTCGAGCAAGGCGAATGGCAACGTGAAGGCGACCTCGCTCCC
>JBIIYI010000039.1:0-11851 GCA_044346895.1 Phycisphaerales bacterium | reverse complement strand
CCGCCGATTCCTCGTCATCCACCAGCTGCAGCGCTACCGCGCGCTCCGCCGCAACGAGGACGACTTCTCCTTCGGCGCGAGCGAGGGACCGCCGTCGCCGGACAAGTTGCTCGGCGGCATCGTGCGCGAGGGCCCGATCGCGGGCGTGCACGTCCTCGTCGTCAGCGACACGCTCTCGAACCTGCAGCGCTCGTTCGACCGGAACGCGCTGCGCGAGTTCGACTGGAAGGTGCTCTACCAGATCTCCCCCGCCGACTCGAGCACGCTCATCGATTCGCCTGCGGCAAGCCGCCTCGGCACGAACCGCGGCCTGCTCCACTCGGAGGAACTCGGTCTCCTCGAGAAGTTCCGCCCGTACGCGCTGTGACGAGGGCGGCGGGCTTCGGCCCGCGTCGCCGTCGACGCGCCTGCGCCGCGCCGCTCACTCGTCGCCGAGCATGGCGGCGAGCCGCTTCTCGCTCGCCGAGAACTGACGCGGCATCTTCGGCGCGAACCGGCTGATCTCGATCTCCTCGAACATGCGGCGGATCGAGGTCCGTTCCGCGAGCCCGCGGGCGCGCGAGCGCAGCGCGGCGCCGACGCGCGTCCGCCAAGGCTCGAGTTCATCGTCGATCGCGCGGTCGCGCGCCGGGCCGATCTCGCGCAGGCGCTCGAGCCGTTCGAGCAGCATCGCGACGATCCGCGCGCGCTGCGCGAGTTCGTCGCGGTCCGCGCCAACGAGGCCGGAGAGACCGGAGAGGCCGGAGAGACCCGCGAGGCCGGCTCCCGCGGCATCCGCATCCTCCGCGCGCAGGACTTCCGCGAGCCGCGCGAGCACGCGGGCCTTCGGTTCCCCGTGCGGATCGGGCGCGATGCCGTTCGTCCGCGCGAGGATCTCCTCCGCGGCGACGAGGATCGCGTTCAGCGAACGCACGACGAATCCGACCGATTCCGCGAGGCCGCGCTCGGAGGCGCGCACCGTCGCGAGGAACCGCGCCGCATCGCGGGGCGCGCCCGCGGCGTCGCCGACCGCATGACGCGCCACGCAGCGCGCGACGAGGTTCACCGCGTCGTCGACGCCGGTCCTCGGCAGGAGCGCGCAGAGTTCCTCGGCAAGCGGGTGATAGGCGAAATGGTGCGCGACGGCCTCGCGGATCTCCCGCGCCGCGAGCGCGGCGACGCCCGTCGCGTGCGTGCGGAGCGCATCGCTCTCGACGTCGAGGACGCGCAGTGCGACGCGCGTGCCGTCCGCCTCCGCGACGAGCGCCGGGAATCCGGCGAGCGCGATTCCGGCGCGCATGTAGCGGATCTCCCGCGGCAGGCCTTCGTCGGGAAGCGCGTCGATCGAGTCGCGTTCGATCCTCGCGACCGGGTCGCTCGCCGCGTCGATCGATGAACGCAGCCGGTCGCGGCCGAGCGCGCCGAAGCGCGCGACGAGCGCCGCGAGGTCGCGGCCGGCGCCGAGTTCGCGACCGTCCGCGTCGACCACCGCGAACCGCATCGAGAGATGCGGCGCGAGGAGTTCCGGCCGGAAGTCGCGCGCGATGATTTCGGTGCCCGCGACCGACGAGAGATGCCGCGCAAGCCTCCCGCGCAGCGAACCCTTGCCGAACTCGAGCGCCTCGACCGCGCCCTGCACCACCTCCTCGATCGGGAAGAGCCGCACGCGCAGGTGCTTCGGAAGCGACCGGACGAGCCCGTCGACCTTCTCCGTGAGGAGGCCGGGCACCATCCAGTCGAAGGGCTCGGGATCGACGAGCGCGAGCGCCTCGACCGGAATGCGCGCGGTGACGCCATCCTGCGCGTCGTCCGGATCATGCGCGTAGACGAGCGGCACCTCGAGCGCGTCGAGCGCCATCTCGCGCGGGAAATCACGCTGTTCCGGCCGCTCGGCGCCGTCGCGCAGGAGATCCTCGTCGCGCATGACGAGGACGTCCGGATCCTTCGCCTCGGCCTCGCGGCGCCACGCCTCGAACGAGGGCGTCGACCGCACGTCCTTCGGCACGCGCGCGTCGTAGAACTCGAATGCGCGCGTCTCCTCGAGGATCTGCCCGCGCCGGCGACCGCGCGCCTCCTCCTCCTCGAGCCGCTCGCGGAGCGCGCGGTTCCGCGCGAGGAAGTCGCCCCCGGTGCGCGCGCGATAGCCGACGAGCCCCTCCTCGATGAAGACCGTGCGCGCCGACACCGGATCGATCGGGCTCCATGGAACCCGGTGCTTCGCGATCAGGACGAGTTCGCCGAAACTCGTCCGCTCCCACGCCGAGACCTGCCCGGTCGCCTCGATGAAGTGCGGCTCGAAGCGCGTGCGCGTGCAGACGTGCGGCGCGACGCGCACGATCCAGTCGGGCTGGATGCGCGCGCAGATCCGTGCGTAGCGGCGCGTCGTCTCGACGAGCTCCGCCGCGACCACCCAGTTCGGCGCGCGGCGCGCGAGCGTGCCCGAGGGATGCAGCGCGAACAGCGCGCCGGACGGCCCCTTGAACTCGCCCTTCTCGGTGCGCATCCCGACATGCGATGCGAACCCGGCGACGACCGCGCGGTGGAAGCGCCCGTAGTCGGGCGCATCGCCCGCGTCGCCCACCTTGAGGCCGAAGTGCTCGCCGAAGAGTTCGCGCAGCTGCTGCACCGTATCGGCCCACTCGCGCATCCGCTGGTGCGAGAGCCAGTTCTTCTCACACCAGCGCCGTCGCGCGGCCGAGCCGAACTCGCGGCCCTCGGCGTCGCGCGTCTCGGTGCGCCACGCGCGCCAGAGCCTGAGGAACGTGAGGAAGTCGCTCGTCGGATCGGTGAAGCGCGCATGCGCGAAGTCGGCCGCGTCCCGCGCCTCCTGCGGACGGATGCGCGGATCCTGGATCGCGAGGCCAGCCGCGACCACGAGCATCTCGTTGACCACGCGCTCGTCGACCGACGCGAGCAGCATGCGCGAGAGCCGCGGATCGAGCGGCAGGAGGCTCATCGCGCGACCCGTCTGCGTCAGCCGCCCTTCGGCGGTCGAGGCGCCGAGCTCGACCAGCGTCGCGCGGCCGTCGGCCAGCATGCGCGCGCTCGGAGGATCGACGAAGGGGAAGTCCTCGGCCTTCCCGAGGCCGAGCGCGTCCATCTGCAGGATCACGCTCGCGAGGTTCGTGCGGAGGATCTCGGGGGGTGTGTACGGATGGCGCGCGGAGAAGTCGTCCTCGGCGTAGAGCCGGATCGCGAGGCCCGGCCCGAGGCGGCCCGCGCGGCCCGCGCGCTGCCGCGCGCTCGCCTGCGAGATCTTCTCGACCGGCAGCCGCTGGACGCGCGACTTCGCGCTGTAGCGGAGGACGCGCGCGTATCCGGGATCGACGACCGCGTGGATGCGCGGGACGGTCAGCGAGGTCTCCGCGACGTTCGTCGCCAGCACGATGCGCCGGCGCGGGCCCGGCGAGAAGATCCGCTCCTGCTCCTCGATCCCCTGTCGCGCGAAGAGCGGGAGGATCTCGGGCGCCGCGCCGCCCGCGGCCCGGAAGTGGCCCTCGAGGTGCGAGGCGACCTCCCGGATCTCGCGCTCGCCCGAGAGGAATACGAGCGTGTCCGCAGGCTTCGGCGCGAAGTGCGCGTCGATCTCGTCGATCTCGCGCGCGATCGCGTCGAGCATGCGCGGATCCTCCTCGTCGATGTCGTCCTTCTCGAGCGGCCGGTGGCGGTACTCGATCGGATGCGATCGGCCGGGCACCTCGACGATCGGGCAGCCGCCGAAGTGCGCGGAGAGGCGCTCGACGTCGATCGTCGCGCTCGTGAGGATCACCTTGAGGTCGGGGCGTCGCGGCAGCAGGCGCTTCAGGTAGCCGAGGAGGAAGTCGATGTTGAGGCTGCGTTCGTGCGCCTCGTCGACGATGATCGTGTCGTAGGCGTCGAGCCGCGGATCGGCGCGCGTCTCGGCGAGGAGGACGCCGTCGGTCATCACCTTGAGGAGCGTGTCGCGGCCGGTCTCGTCGTTGAAGCGCACCTTGACGCCGACGACGCCCCCGACGCGCACGCCGAGTTCGTCGGCGATGCGGCGCGCCACGCTGCGCGCGGCCAGTCGCCTCGGCTGCGTGTGGCCGATGCGGCCGACGACGCCCCGTCCGAGCTCGAGGCAGAGCTTCGGGAGCTGCGTGCTCTTGCCCGAGCCCGTCTCGCCCGCGACCACGACGACCTGCGACCCCGTCAGCGCCTCGCGCAGGATGGGAAGCGCCGCCGCGACCGGCAGTTCCTCGGGATACGTGACCGCGGGGACGAGCGCGCGTCGGCGCGTCCGCTCCTGCACGCTTCGATCGAGCGCCACTTCGACCGCCGCGAGCGCGCGCGGATCGACGGGCTTGCCGGCGCGCGCGCGCTTGTCGAGACCCGCGAGCCGCGCCCGGAGATCGCGTCGATCGACGGGGAGCGCCTCGTCGAGGCGGGAGAAGAGCGCGCGGATCTCGGACACGGGTCGACGAGGTTAGCCGTCCGGGCGGATCCTGCCAACGCGACGCGAGCCCGAGCAGATCTGCGGATCCCCGCACATCGACGCGGCGAAACGCCTGGAAACCGGGCTCGACGCGGCCGGGAACGGGTACACTTTCGCCCCCGGGCGCTTAGCTCAGTTGGTTAGAGCACCGCCATTACACGGCGGGTGTCGCAGGTTCGAGTCCTGCAGCGCTCACTTCGCGGTAGACCCGCAGGATCCGCTCATGTCGACCTCCCGATCCACCCGCCGATCCAGCCGCCGCTCCATAAACCGACTCACGCGCTCGGTCCTCGCCCGCGCCGCCTGCATGGGGTTTGCCGTCGTCAGTCTCGCCGGTCTCGCCGGTCTCGTCGGTTGCGGCGAGGTGGTCGAGAAGGTGCCCCCGCGTCCGAAGCAGGACCGCGCGAATCCGGCGAACTTCGTGCTCGACGTCGATCCGATGATGCGCGGCACGATCGCGAGCGAGACGGTCGTCGAGGGACTCTCGCCCGTCGTGGTGCGCGGATACGGCCTCGTCGTCGGATTGAAGGAGACGGGCGGCCGTCTGATGCCCGCCGAAGTCCGCGCCGCGATGGTGCAGGAACTCGCCCGACGCGGCATCGGCAACCCCGCCACGTCGCCCGAGGGCTGGACCCCGGCGAACCTGCTCGACAGCCCCGACACCGCGGTCGTCATCGTCGAGGGCGTCGTCCCGCCCGGATCGACCACGGACACCAAGTTCGACCTCCGCGTCTCGGCGCTGCCGGGGACCGACGTCACCAGCCTCGAGGGCGGCCGACTCTACACGTGCGACCTGCGGCCTGGCCCGCTCCTCGTCGGTTCGCGGCAGGCGAAGATCATCGCCGAGGGCAAGGGCAACCTCTTCATCAACCCGTTCGTCGAACCCGGCGCCACGCAGAAGGACGCCGTCAACCGTCTCGTCGGTCGCATCCTCGACGGCGGCCGCGTGACCGACGACCTCAGGATCAAGCTCAAGCTCGCGACCTCGAGCCACACGCGCGCGCGCACGATCCAAGGCGCGATCAACTCGTCCTTCCCGCGCGAGACGAGGCAGAAGACGGAGACCGCACGCGGCGAGAACGCCGACTCGATCGAGCTGTGCGTTCCGCCCTCCTACGAGAAGAAGACCGAGGAGTTCATCCAGCTCGTGCGCCACCTCCCGATGGAGGTGAGCGCCACCGAGGCGACCGCGCTCGCCGTGCGGAACGCGCTGGTTGCGAATCCGGGCTCGAACAAGGCCGCGATGTGGCGGTTCCGCGCACTCGGAAAGCGGGCGCTCCCGATCATCCAGGACCTCTACACCTACACCGAGGAGGATCCGCGCATGGCGGCCCTCGAGGCGGGCGCCGCCCTCGACGACGCGCTGGTCGTCCAGCCGCTCCTCACCATGGCCGGCGCGGGTTCGGTCGAAAACCGCCTCCGCGCGATCGAACTCCTCGGAACGATGGGCTTCAACCCCGACATCGACCTCGGCCTGCGGCCACTTCTCGACGACGACGACGTCGACGTGCGCCTCGCCGCGTACGAGGCGCTCGTCGAGCGCAAGGACCCGGCCATCGGGATCATGGACATCGGCGGCAAGTTCGACGTGGCGCTTGTCCCGAGCCGGAGTTCGCTGATCTACGTCGCGCAGACCGGACGCCCCACGATCGCCGTCTTCGGCGACGCCCCCGCCGTCGAGCGTCCGCTGACCTACTTCGGCTGGAGCAATCGGCTGATCGTCAAGGCGGACGCCGGCGACGAACAGCTCCAGGTCTTCTTCCGCTCGACCCCCGACGCCCGGCCGGAGATCCAGCTCGCCGACCCGCGCCTCTCGGAGTTCATCCCCTTCCTCGGCCACCAGACCACCGTCGAGAAGCCCTATCCGGGACTCGGCCTCTCCTACGGCGAGACGATCGGCGCCCTCCACCAGCTGTGGCGCGCGGGGTACATCCGGAGCGATTTCAAGGCCGAGCAGGACCGCGTCCTGGCCGCGATCCTCCGCAGCCAGAAGGAGGACGAGCAGGTCATCCGTCCGGAGTTCGAGTCCGACGAGGACGACGCTCCCGCCGCCTCCGCCGATGCGTCGGATCTCGCGACCGTGCAGCCGCCGCCGCCGGTTGAAGTTCCCGCGCCGGGACGCGATACTGTGCCCCGGTAGTGCACGGCTTGCGCCGGAGCGCTCCGGTCGGTCCTCGTGACCGGTCGAGGGCCGCTCGGGTGGTACGAAGTTTCCTGCACGAGAATGAAGGATGCCGTCGGCTGTCCCGCGCGTTTCGGGCTGCCGCCGGTGGACGTTCGTCCGCCCTCGCCGCGCCCGTCGCTGCGGATGCGTTCGAAGGTCCCGCAAGCAGCGACTTGCGCCAATGAAGTCGACACGGAGGTCGGTTCGATGCGTCTTGCCAAGTTGGTGCTCAGCGGTTTCAAGAGCTTCGCGGACCACACGGAGTTCCGCTTCGACGCGCCCATCACCGGCATCGTCGGGCCGAACGGCTGCGGCAAGTCGAACGTCGTCGACGCGATCAAGTGGGTGCTCGGCGAGCGCAGCGCGAAGAGCCTGCGCGGCGGCGCGATGCTCGACGTGATCTTCGCGGGCTCCGCCGCCCGCAAGCCCGCCGGCATGGCGAGCGTCACCCTCTGCTTCGAGAACCCCCTGCTCGCCGTGGCGATCGACCGTGGCGAGGACGAGACCCCGAGCCTCGACCCCGAGACCGACCCGGAGACGGGCGAGGTGATCGAGCGCGTGGTCGACCGCCGCGCCGTCCGCAACCGCCGCCTTCCGATCGATTCGGACATCGTGGAGGTGACGCGCCGGCTCACGTCGGACGCGAAGAGCGACTACCTCATCAACGGCCGCAAGGTGCGCCTGAAGGACATCCGCGACCTCTTTCTCGACACCGGCATCGGCAACGACGCCTACTCGATCATCGAGCAGGGCAAGGTCGACGCGATGCTGCTCGCGAACCCGGTCGAGCGCCGCTCGATCCTCGAGGAAGCCGCCGGCGTCGCGCGCTTCCGCGTGCGCAAGGTCGAGGCCGTCCGCAAGCTCGAGGCCGCCGAGAAGAACCTCGTCACCACGCGCGAGCAGCTCGCGAACACCGAGCGGCGCCTGCGCATCGTGCGCGGGCAGGCCGACAAGGCGAAGCGCTTCCAGGAGCTCGACGCCCGCAGGCGCTTCCTGCGCCGCGAGCTCTCGCTCGACCTCTTCCACGAACTCGAGGAGCGGCTGCGCGGGCTGACGAGCGAACTCCAGACGCTCGAGGAGGAGAAGGCATCCGTCGTGGCGGCGCTCTCTGCCGCCGAGGATGCGAAGCAGGATGCGGAGGTCGCGCGCCACGAGGTCTCGACCGAGCAGCATCGGCTCGAGCAGCGGCGGCTCGAACTCTCGGGCGCCGAGGCGCAGGCGAAGCAGCGCGCCGAGTTCGCGCAGCGGACGCTCGACGAGGCGCGCACCGCGCTCGAGGAGGAGCGCGGGCAGCTCGCGCGGCTCGAATCGGAGGCGACGACGCTCGCAGGTGAATCGGAGCGCGCGCGCACGCAGCTCGATGCGGCGCAGGCCGCGGCCCTGGCCGTCGACGAGGTCACGCGCGTCGAGGGCGAGCGCCGGCACACGGCGCAGCAGCAGGCGTTCGAGGCGCAGCGCGCGGCCGACATCGTCGGCGAGCAGGCCGCGCGGCTCGATCGCGAGCGCGGCTCGCAGGCGCAGCGCGTGGCGTCGATCGAATCGCGCGCGCGCAGCCTCGCGGACGAACTCCGCCGCCTCGAGGCCCGCATCGAGCCCTTCGCGCGCGAACTCGACGCGCACCGCGCCTCGCGCCTCGCGCACGTCGTGCGCGGGCTCGTCGCGCAGGACGAGATCACGCGCATCCAGCGCCAGCTCGACGAGCGGACGCGCGCGGCGAGCTCGCTCTCTGAGACCCAGTCGGCGCTTGCCCGCGATCTCGCGCGCGTGCGCGACGAGAAGACCGCCGTCGAGTCGCGCCGCCGCGTGCTCGACGAAATGGGCCGCGCCCACGAGGGCCTCGGCTCGGGCGTGCGCGCCGTCCTCAACGACCGCGCGAAGTTCCCCTCCGTGATCGGCGTCGTCGCCGACCTCGTCGACACCGACCGCGCGAACGCCGAGGCCGTCGAGGCGGCCCTCGGCGACCTCCTCGAACTGATCGTGCTCGAGGACGCCGGGCTTCTCGCAAGCCACGCCGAGAGCGCGCTGGCGCTGCGCGTCCGCGTCGCGTTCGCGGCGGCCGGCACGCGCGCCCCGCTTGCGAACCGCGACATCGCCGCGGTCGCCGGCGCGACGCCCCTTCTCGAACTCATCCGAGTCGACGCGCGCATGCGCCCCCTCGCCGAGCGGCTGTTTGCCGGCACGTTCGTGGTCGATTCCATCGCCCGCGCGGTCGAACTCTCGACGGGCGCCCTCGCAGGCTGCCGCATCGCGACCCGCAGCGGAGCGCTCGTCGACGAGCGCGGCCGCGTGATCGCGAACGCCTCGGCGCGCGCCGATGCGGCCGGCGGCGGATTCCTCGCCCGCCGCGCCGAGCATGCGGAGCTCGTCGCCCGTTCGAACGACCTCGCTTCCGAGATCGCGACGCTCGAGGAGCAGTCGCTGCAGCTCGCCGTCGAGTCGAAGGCCGCGCAGGAGGCCGCGCGCGCCGCGAACGCCGCGCTCGCCGAGGCGCGCCGCAGCGCGCTCGACGCGCAGCATCAGACCGAGCGGACCGAACAGCTGATGCGCCAGATCGAGCGCCAGCGCGACGGCGCGAGCGCCGAGCGCGGACACCTCGTCGAGCGGATGCGCGCGAGCGAGGCGGAACTGGTTTCGGCGCAGGAGCGGTTTGAATCGCTGGCGGCCGACGCGTCGGCCGCGGCGGCGCGGCGCGACGAGGCGCGTGCCGCCCTCGAGGCGGCGAAGTCGGTCGTCGCTGAGGCGAGCGAGGCGCTTTCCGCCGCACGCGTGAAGGCGGCCGAGGCGCAGGCGGCGCTCGACGCCGTCCGGCGCGACGAACGGCACATCCAGACGCGCATCGCGGAAGTCACGCGGCAGGATGGCGCGCTCAAGGAGAGCGCGCTGCGCCGCGTTGCCGCGATCGAGCGCGCCGAGGCGATGCTCGAGGAGAGTACGGGCGAACTGCATTCGGCCTCGGCCGGATTGGCCGAGCTCGTCGGCGCGTTCGCCGAGATCGCCGAGCGCCTGCGCGCGACGCAGGCGGCGGTCGAGGACGTCTCGCGGCGCGTCGATGCCGCGCGGACCGAAGCGACGCGCGTCGAGCGCAACGCGCACGCGGTCGAACTGTCGCGTCGCGAACTCGAGGTCCGGCGCGAGAGTCTCGAGGAGCAGACGCTTTCCGAGATCGAGATCGACCTCCGCGCGACGTACGAGACGTATCTCGGCGAGCGCGCGGCGGACGGTTTCCAGGCGATCGAGCGCGAGAGCGCGCAGGCCGAGGCCGACGACCTGAAGGAAGCGATCCGCAAGCTGGGGAACGTCAACCTCGACGCGATCGACGAGCTCACGCAGCTCGAGGTCCGCAACGAGGATCTCGCGAAGCAGCTCGTCGACATCGACAGCGCGAAGACGAGCCTCGAGCAGCTCATCACCGAGCTCGACGACGCGAGCCGCACGCGGTTCCAGGAAACCTTCGAGCGCGTCCGCGAGACCTTCGCAGGCCCGACCGGCATGTTCCGCCGCCTCTTCGGCGGCGGCAGCGCCGACATCTACCTCCTGCCGCTCGAGAACGGCGAGACCGACTGGCTCGAGTCGGG
The DNA here is from genome assembly GCA_044346895.1 of Phycisphaerales bacterium. Classification (GTDB taxonomy): domain Bacteria; phylum Planctomycetota; class Phycisphaerae; order Phycisphaerales; family SM1A02; genus QWPT01. The sequence continues at coordinate 1,680 of JBIIYI010000039.1, read as the reverse complement.
CGTCGAGATCCGGGCGAAGCCGCCCGGCAAGGAACCGCGCGTGATCAGCCAGCTCTCGGGCGGCGAGAAGACGATGACGGCCGTGGCGCTCCTGATGGCGATCTTCCAGTCGAAGCCGTCGCCCTTCTGCATCCTCGACGAAGTCGACGCCGCGCTCGACGAGGCGAACGTCGAGCGCTTCTGCCACGCGCTCACGCCGTTCCTCGACGTGTCGCACTTCATCGTCATCACGCACCACAAGCGCACGATGCAGGCGTGCCACCAGCTCTACGGCGTCACGATGCCGGAGCGCGGCGTGTCGCGCCGCGTGGCCGTCAAGTTCGACGAAGTCGGCGCCGATGGCCGGCTCTCGAAGGCCGCGAACGAGCGCGCCGTGGCGGAGCCGCAGGCCGACGCCGCCACCGAGCGCAAGGCGACCGTCGAGATCGAGGTCATGCCGGATCGCCCCGAGCGCGAGGCGCCGGAACCGGCGGCGAACCCGAGCGGAGCGCTCGCAAACGCGTGGAACTGACCGACGACCAGTCGCGCGCGTCGGCGGAGCGCTGGCGGGCCCTCGCCGGACATCCCGCGGTCGAGTCGTTCTTCCTCGGCGCGCGCGCGCAGATCGCGAAGGTCGTGCGCGCGCATCGACCGATCTGCCTCGCCTCGGGCGCGTGCTGCAACTTCGAGAAGTTCGGGCATCGGATGTACGTGTCGGGGCTCGAGGCGGCGTTCGTCGTCGCGCGGATCGATGCGGCGCGAAGGGCGCGCACTGCAAACCCCCTGCGCGTACTCGATGTCGCCGCCGCGCGCGATCGCGGCGACTGCCCGTACCTCGTGACGAACACGAGCGACCCTGCAGGCCGCGCGTTCTGCGGCGAGCACGAGGAACGACCGCTCGGCTGCCGGATCTTCTACTGCGACAAGGGCGTGGACGGTCGCGGCGCCGAGTGGCAGAGCGAGCTCTACGAGACGCTCCACCGCGAGGTCGTCGCGCTGCACGAAGCGCTCGACGCGCCGTACCGCTACGTCGAATGGCGCGAGGCGCTGCGGATGGTGGCGGGTGACGGCGCGGGATCGATCTGAAATGCGAAAGTCACGCTTGTCTCGGGCCCGATGGAATCTATACTCGCGTCTAGACGCTCGTTTCGTCCGGAGATATCGCGGGGATCGCCATGCACACCACACGCATCTTCATGAATGGCGCCAGTCAGGCGGTCCGGCTGCCGGCCGAGTATCGCTTCGAGCGGCCGGAGGTCTGCATCACCCGAATCGGTTCGATGGTGGTGATCTACCCAAAGGATGAGGCACTGGCCCTCTTCGAGTCGGCGATCGGTAGCGTCGGCGAAGACTTCAAACGACTCGCGCAAGGCGAGCAGGATCGCGACTCGTCGGCGCTCGATCCGACGCCCACCGTCGTTCGGACGCGGGTGTACCGCAAGAAGGAATCGGACAAGCCGGCGCGAACCGCCGCGCCGAAGCGCTCGCGCAAGTCCGCGTAGCCGATGCGGGCAGTCGATCGGGACACTCGCGCGCCGGTGTCATATGCGGGCGACGTGCGGGTAGTGCGTACATGATGCGCACATCAAATGCATGATCGAAGCACGAGGGAGTGTCGGGATGGGAGAGTCGGGATGGGAGAGTCGGGATGGGAGAGTCGGGATGGGAGAGTCGCGATGCGTTACATGCTCGACACCGATT
>JBIIYI010000378.1:0-3457 GCA_044346895.1 Phycisphaerales bacterium | reverse complement strand
AGCGGGATCCCGCTGACCGAACGCTCGGTCGAGCGCGCGGACCACGGCGAGGTGATCCACGTGTTCCGCGAGGGCGTGGTCGACGTCGCCGGCGGCTGGGAGGAGGGCGAGGACGAGGAAGGCCCCTTCGGCGGCGAGGAACGCATCCGCGAGGAGATCCGGATCACGATCCTCCACGAGGTCGGCCACCACTTCGGACTCGACGAGGACGACCTCGATCGGCTGGGCTACGCGTGACGCGCGATGCCGCGGGCGGCGTGCTCGATGCGCCGCGTCGGCCGCGACCCAACCCGCCTTCGCCTACCATGGCGCCCCCACCGGAGCCCACATGAACGCAGACCGCATCGCGCAGTTCGAGAAGATGGCGTCGGCCGATCCGACGAACGAGATGGCCCACTTCAGCCTCGGCAACGCTTACCTCCAGACGGGTCGGTTCGCCGAGAGCGCCCAGAGCTTCGAGCGCTGCATCGCGATCAACGCCGACATGAGCAAGGCGTACCAGCTCGGCGGCGAGGCGATGATCAAGGCCGGCTGGGAGGACAAGGCGGTGGCGCTCCTCGAGAAGGGCTTCCACGTCGCCGCGTCGAAGGGCGACCGCCTCCCGCAGCAGGCGATCGCGAAGCTGCTCGAGTCGATCGGCCGCCCCGCGCCGCTCCTGCAGGAGGAGGCGGAGACCGCCGAACGACTGCGCGAGGCGGGCGCCTTCGTCTGCCGCCGCACGGGGCGCCCGGGCACGCAACTCCCCTCGCCGCCGCTGCGCGGGCCGCTCGGCCTGTGGATCCAGGCGAACATCTCGGCCGAGACGTGGCGCCAGTGGATCGGTCAGGGCACGAAGGTCATCAACGAACTCCGGCTCGACTTCACCCGCGACCGCGATCAGGAGATGTACGACCAGCACATGCGCGAGTACCTCGGGATCGACGACGAGATCCAGCGAGAGATCGCCGCGATGAAGTGACGCGGGAGAGTGCCGCGGGAACGCGACGCGACCCGCCCGCAAGACCCGCCCGCGCGACGCGCATCGCGGAATCACGCATCGGTCACACGCGCACCTGACGCTGGTAGCTCCACCACTCGAGGAGCACGATCAGGAGCCCCGCGAAGAGCACCCACGGCCAGAGCGCGCCGCGGCGCGAGGCGCCCACGCTGATTCCCTGGACGGTCTGCGTCCCGAGTTCGAGTTCGGCGACGGGCGCGATGCGGGCCTCCTCCGCGCTGCCGACGTTGACCGCGGCGAGCCGGACGTCGCGGCCTTCGCCGGATGGCGGCGTGAATCGGATCCGATGCAGCCCCGCGAGCTGCACGGGCCCCCACGTGCACTGGCCGTCCGCATCGACCGAGGCCGGCACCGTGCGCCCGTCGGGCAGTTCGATCTCGGCGTTGCGCGAGCCGGCGGGGAGCTTGATCGAGATCGCCTCGCCGGGCGCGAGCGAGCGCCCCACCACCGAGTCGCCCGCCCTCCCGAGATGCTCGACCGCGTTCGCGATGAAGTTGACGAAGGAACGCTGGAACGGCCAGTTCGAATCGAGCGGATCGAACGCGACGAGCACGAGATGCAGGTCGGTTCGGTCGAGCGTGAGGATCATCGGGCCCTCCGCGCTTTCCGCGACCGTCTCGAAGTTGCGCGTCGCCTGCAGCGCGATCATGCGCGACACGAAGAGTTCGTCGAGCGAGGCGCTCCGGAGGAGCGGATGCTCGTCACGCGCCACGCGCGGATAGACGCCCTCGTGCGCACCGAACGTCTGCAGGCCCTCGACGGGCGGAATCGCGCCGATCGCGAGATACGAACCCGCGGGGAGCTTCTTCGGCGTGACCCCGTCGAGGACGACGACGTCGTATCCGAGCGGCTGGCCTCCTTCGGCGACCGCATCGAACTCGTCGGCCGTCATCGACACGAACCGTTCGACCGGGAGCGCCTCGAGCACGGTGCGCACGACGAACGAGCCGCTCCCGACGTGGAGGATCGAGAGTCGCTTGGCCGGGGGGACGACGACGAGCGCGGCATCGTCGTCGCGCAGCGCGTCGTCCTCGACCACCGCCACCTCGATCGCCGCGTTCTCGGGCTGCTCGACCGGCCGGAAGACGACCTGCGCCCGCCCCGGCTGCCAGCGGCCGTCGCGCTCGATCGCGGCCGGGATCTCGGTCGGCGGCGTGATCGCGCGCACCGTGCCGTCGATCGCCAGTTGCGCGGTCACCCGCACGGCCTCGGTCTGCGGGTTGACGAGCGCCGCGAACACCTGCACGCGGTCGGGCTGGTCGGGCGGCCGATCGGCGCTCACCGACACGACGGCGACGTTGCGCGCCGCCGAACCCACTCGGTGGTAGACGATGCGCTCGCCCTCGCGGAGCGCAAGCGACGCGATGTCGCCGATGCGCCCGTCCGAGTAGAGCTCGATCGTCGGGAGGTCGCCGACGGGAAGTTCGTTCTTCTCGCCGCGCGCGTCGCCGACGTTGAGGTTCGACGTGAACGCGCGCGAGAGTTCGAGCGCCTCGGCGAGCGCCGTGCGTTCGTCGCTCGGGAGGATCGCGTCGATCGAGTCCTCGAGCGTCGAGATGCTGTCGGTGAACGGTGCGCGGATCTCGGCGCGCGAGCCGAACGCGACGATCATCACCTCGGACGCGCGGCTGCTGAACCACCCGCCGCCGAGCAGTTCGCGCACGCGCGACTTCGCGGCCTCCTTCGCAAGCGCGAGCCGCGCGGCGGGCGGATCGATCGTCCCGCCCTCCTCGTCCGCCGTCTCGAGCGCGTTCATGCTGGCCGATCGGTCGATCAGGAGGACGTGCCGGCCGCCGCTCGCCCCGAGCCCTTCCGCCTCCGGCTGCGCGAGCGCCAGCGCGATCAGGATCACCGCGAGGATCTGGAGCAGCAGCAGCCAGCTGAAGCGGATCCGCTGGAACGGCGTGTTCGCCCGCAGGTCCGCCAGCGAACGCGACCAGAGCAGCGTGCTCGAGACCACGCGGCGGCGGCGCTTCAACTTGAGGAACCAGAGCGCGACGAGCGGCGCGAGCACCGCGGCGCCGAGCACGGCGCCCGCGAGCGGCGTCACCCACGTGATGGCGAGGATCGGCGAGAGCGCGGCGTCGGCCGCGGGAATCGGGAGGCTCATCGGACAAGCCCCCTGCGGCGGAGGTACTCGAGCATCAGCGTGTCGACGGGCGTCGACGTCTCGACGACGAGATGGACGATGTCGCGGCGCGTGCAGTAGGCGCGGATCGCGCCGCACAGCCGGTCGAGGCGCTCGCGGTAGAGCCGGATGAGTTCAGGCGTCACCGTGACCTCGGTCTCGGTACCGGTCTCCGCATCGACGAGGAGGAGGTCGCCGTGGACGCCGCCTTCGCGCGAAGGATCGACCGTCTGCGGCGAAAGCAGCTGCAGCGCGAAGAGATCGAAACCGCGGCCCGCGACCATCGCGAGCCCCTTCTCGAAGCCCTCCGGGAAGAGGAAGTCGGAGAGGAC
>JBIIYI010000377.1:0-3460 GCA_044346895.1 Phycisphaerales bacterium | reverse complement strand
GGACTCGACCGCACCATCGCCGACCCCGCGAACGCGACGATGCGCGGCATCGACTCGCCGCTCATCGCGCCGAAGGGCGCGGCAGGCGCGAGGCCCGCGGGCGCGGGCGAGCCCGACATCGGAAGGGAGCGCGACCCCGGCGATCGCACGCGCGGCCAGCCGCGCGCGAGCGACGAGGGCTTCCGCTTCTCCGGCGCCTCGATGAGTTTCGGCCAGCTCGTGGTCGTCGAGACCCGCGACTTCTCCCCCGACGCGATCGAGGCGTCGGACGCGAACGGGTCGGAACCGGAGCGACCCGTCGCACGCGGCGCCACGACGATGCTCGTCGCGGTGGGCGTGCTGCTCGCGCTCGTGGGAGCCATGCTGATCCTCGACTGAGGCGCCTCGGCGCGTCCGGCTCGGCGTCGAGGAAACGCGGGAAATTCCCACGCGATCGCGCGCGTTTCGCGGCCTTCGCGGACGGCGGCGGCGGTGCCTTTCGACTACACTCCGAGACTCTCCGCGCCAGGCCCGAGCGGCCCGCCCGCCGCCCCTTTCCGGGGTCGGAACCGGGGCGGATCCGGAGGCTTCGTCCGGGTGCGGAGGCGACCGCGACAGACCTCGCCGAGGATCCCTCATGGCCGACGGAAATCCCGACCAACCCCGCGACCAGAACCGCGACCAAACCCCCGACCAAACCCGCGACCAGCAGCCGACCGGCTCCGCGCCGGAGGTCCGCGCGGCCGACAGCAAGGCCGACATCAAGGCCGATATCAAGGCCGATATCAAGGCCGACATGAAAACAGTCGTCGCCACGGACAACGTGATCGACCTCGACATCGACCGCGAGCTGCACGAGAGCTACCTCACCTACGCGATGAGCACGATCATGGATCGTGCGCTGCCCGACGTCCGCGACGGCCTCAAGCCCTCGCAGCGCCGCATCCTCGTGGCGATGAACGACCTCAAGCTGTCGCCCGGCCGCAAGCAGATCAAGTGCGCGAAGATCTGCGGCGATACGAGCGGCAACTACCACCCGCACGGCGAGAGCGTGATCTACCCGACGCTCGTGAACATGGGCCAGGACTGGAAGGCCCGCTACATGTTCGTCGACAAGCAGGGCAACTTCGGCTCGATCGAGGGCGACCCGCCGGCGGCGATGCGCTACACCGAGGCGCGCATGACGCACGCGGCGATGGCGATGATGGAGGACCTCGACAAGGAGACCGTCGACTTCAAGCCGAACTACGACGAGCGGCTCATGGAGCCCTGCGTCCTTCCGGGGAAGTTCCCGAACCTCCTCGTGAACGGGTCGTCCGGCATCGCGGTCGGCATGTCGAGCACCATGCCGCCGCACAACCTGCGCGAGATCTGCGCGGCGATCGTCGCCACGATCGACGAGCCGCTCATCGGCGTCGACCGCCTGATGGAACTGGTGCCGGGCCCGGACTTCCCGACGGGCGGCATCATCATGGGCCGCCGCGGCATCATGGAGGCCTACGCCTCCGGACGCGGGCGCATCGTCGTGCGCGGGCGCGTGACGCACCAGAAGTCGGCCGGCCGCGACGTGATCGTGATCGACGAGATCCCCTACCAGGTGTCGCAGTCGGCGCTCATCGAGAAGATCGTCGAGGCCCACAAGGAAGGCCGCATCGAGGACATCTCGCAGGTCCAGAACCACTCGGGCCGCGACGCGCGCACGCGCATCCAGATCGTCCTCAAGAAGGGCGCCGACCCCGCCACGGTCGAGAAGCAGCTCTACGAGTTCACGCCGCTCCAGTCGAGCTACTCGATCCAGAACATCGCGCTCGTCAACCACCAGCCGCGCACGCTCTCGCTGCGCCAGCTGATCCAGTGCTACGTCGACCACCGCTGCGAGGTCATCCGCCGGCGCTGCGAGTTCGAACTGCGCCAGGCGCGGCAGGCGGCCCACAAGCTCGAGGGCCTCATCTACGCGGTCTGCGACATCGACGAGGTCATCCGCCTCATCCGCACGAGCCGCACGCGCGAGGAGGCGATCCAGCGCCTCATGGAGCGCGCCTTCCGCATTCCGCCCACCTACCCGCGCATCGACCTCGTGCCCGAGCGCCTCATCGCGCGCGCGGAGAAGGCGTTCTCCGAAGGAAACGGCGGCGCGCGGCTGACGCGCGTCCAGGCCGACGCGATCGGCGCGCTGCGCCTGATCCAGCTCGTCGGACTCGAGATCGAGAAGCTCGCGGGCGAGCTCAACGGGCTCCTCGCGAGGATCGACGAGCTCGAGGCGATCCTCGCGGATTCCGCCCGGATCCTCGCCATCGTCCGCGCCGACACCCTCGCGCTCGTCGAGCGCTTCGGCGACGAGCGCCTCACCTCGATCGAGGCGAACGAGGCCGAGGACTTCGAGATGGGCGAGCTCGTCCCCGAGCACGTCTGCGTCGTCACCGTGAGCCACGCGGGCTACGTCAAGCGCCTTCCGCTCGACACCTACCGCACGCAGGGCCGCGGCGGCAAGGGCATCAAGGGCGCCGAGCAGCGCGACGACGACTACACCGAGCACGTGATGGTGTGCGGATCGCACGACGACCTCCTCTGCTTCACCGACACGGGCCGCGTCTTCCGCATCAAGGTGTGGCAGATCCCCGAGATGGCGCGCACCGCGAAGGGACGCGCGATCATCAACCTGCTCGAGCTCCGCGAGGGCGAGAAGGTGAAGACCTTCCTGCCGATCGAGGACTTCGAGAAGAAGGAGGACTACCTCGTCTTCGCCACCCAGAAGGGCCGCGTGAAGCGCACGAGCCTCAAGGACTACCGCAACGTCAACCGCGGCGGCATCATCGCGATCGCGCTCAATGAGGGCGACAACCTCGTCGGCGTGATCTCGACCGCGGGCACCGACCACGTGCTCCTCGCGACGAAGGAGGGCATGGCGATCCGCTTCGACGAGGACGACGCGCGCGTCATGGGACGCGACACCGCGGGCGTCAAGGGCATCGAGCTCGCGGAGACGGACGCCGTCGTCGGCATCGTCCGCTGCGACGACGCGCGCGCGCTCCTGACGGTCACGTCGCGCGGCTTCGGCAAGCGCACGGCGTTCGCCGAGTACCTCGTCCAGAGCGAGGACGGTTCGACGCGCGCCCAGTCGCGCGGCGGCAAGGGCCGCATCGACATCCAGACCACCGACAAGAACGGCGAGGTCGTGGCGGTGCTGCCGATCGCCGCATCCGACTCGGTGGTGGTGGTCTCGTCGAGCGGCATGCTCGTGCGCACGCCCGCGGCCGAGATCCGCGAGATCGGCCGCAACACGCAGGGCGTGCGGGTGGTGCGGCTCAAGGACGGCGACCAGGTGGTCGGCGTCGCGAGCGCGCCGATGGACGACGCCGACGCGATCGAGCCCGGGACCGGCGCCGATGCGGGCGACGCGGCTTCGACCGACGGCGCCGACGCGACGCCGCAGGGATGACCGATGTTCCGGATCCGCCGCGCCTCCCACGACCCCCGCATC
>JBIIYI010000038.1:0-11897 GCA_044346895.1 Phycisphaerales bacterium | reverse complement strand
CTCGCAACCTGCTTCGCAACTTGCTCGCTCTGGCGTGGATGACGCCAAAGGTCGCCGCCGCAGCGGCGACCGCGACGACAACGCGGCGACCGCGACGAAAGCCTACACCAACCGCACCAGCACCTCGTTCGCGAGGATCATGCCCCGCGCGGTGAAGTGCAGTCGGTCGGCGGCAGCGTCGCGCTCGAGCAGACCATCAGCGATCGCACGCGCGATCACCGGCGCACGCGCGGGGTCGAGCGCGACCGCACGGCGCTCGAGTTCGCCCGCAACGCCCTCCACGAGCCGCAGGCCGAGCATCAGCGCCTCGCTCGTGTTGCGCGCGAGGTCCGGGCCCTCGACATCCACGACCGGCGCCGAATCATCTCCCGCCGCGCCGCGCGCAAGCCAATCGCCAAGCCGCGGCACCACTTTGAAGCGCGTGCCCGCGATCGATCCACTCGCGCTCGGTCCGAGCGCCCACCACGATTCGTTGCGCCAGTAGACGAGGTTGTGACGGCACTCGCGCCCCGCGCGCGCGAAGTTCGACACCTCGTAGCGCGCGAAGCCCGCCGCGGCCAGCGTCTCCACCGTCGCTTCGTACATCTCGGCCTCGAGCCCGTCGTCGCACGGCTCGAACTCGCCCTTCTCAAGCCGCTTCGTCATCGCGGTGTTCGCCTCGTACGTCAGGCCGTAACACGAAAGATGCTCAGGCCCGATCTCGACAGCGCGCGCGAGGTCCGCGCGCCACTCGGCGAGCGTCTGCCCGGGAATGCCGAAGATGAGATCGAGGTTGAAGTTCGCGATGCCCGCCTCGCGCAGGAACCCCGCTGCGCGCGCGACGTTCGCCGGATCATGCCAACGTTCAAGCGTCTTCAAGTGCCGCGGATCGAAGCTCTGCGCGCCGATCGACACGCGGTTCACGCCGGCATCCGCGAGCACCCGCGCCTTCTCGAGATCGATCGTCTCGGGGTTCGCCTCGACCGTCCATTCGACGTCGGAAGCCAGCGGAAGGCGCCGGATCGCGGCGCAGAGTTCCCGAAGCTCGCCCGCCGTCAGCAAGGTCGGCGTGCCTCCGCCGACGAACACCGTGTCGATCGCGCCATCGACGCGCGCGAGCGTCCACGTCACATCGCGTGCGAGGCGCGCGAGGTAGTCGCCCGTCCTCCCCTCGCGGTCGACGAACGAGTAGAAGTCGCAGTAGTGGCACTTATGGAAGCAGAACGGCACGTGGACGTAGAGCCCGCGCGCCGCATGCCGCCCGGGCGGCAGGACTTGCGCGAGGCGCACCGCCTCCGGGCCGGCGTCGGAGCGCCCGGCTTCACCCGCCGCTGAACCGTGGATGCGAACGTCCGCCACGACCGCAGGATAGGGGATCGCCCCAACCGGCCCCGTTCGGCACCGGAACCGCGAATCCGGCTCAAGCCTGCGGCGGATCCAGCCGATCCGCCCCAAGCGCCGACCCCCGGCGCATGCGGAGGCTTTCCGATGGCAGGCGATGAAGTGATCCGGATCATGTGCCCGAACCTCGGGTGCCAGCGCGTGCTCGCCGTTCCCTCGAGCGCTCGGGGCAAGCTCGTCCGCTGCCGCGGATGCGGCTCGAACATCCGGATCCCCGTCCCCCGCGCCGAAGCCCCCGCCGTTCCCGCGGCCAGCCAGCCCCAGCAGCAGAAGCCCGCGGCGTGACGCGCGCCACGCTCGAGGCGTCCTCCCGACGTCTTCGCACGGCCGCCCCGACCGCGCGGCGGCGTCGCTAGACTGCGCGCTTGAGCCGCGCAAACCCACACAACGTGCCTCCGCATGCCGCCGTCGTCGGCCTCCAATGGGGTGACGAAGGCAAGGGCAAGATCGTCGACCTCCTGACAAGCCGCTACGACTGCATCGTCCGCTACAACGGCGGCGCGAACGCCGGTCACACCGTGCAGGTCGGCAGCGACCGCTACGCGCTCCACCTCATCCCATCGGGGATCCTCAGCCCGGGCAAGATCAACATCGTCGGCAACGGCGTCGTGGTCGACCCGGAGAAGCTGCTCGACGAGGTCGACGGCCTGCGCAGGCGCGGCGTCGCGATCGGCGACAACCTCCGCATCTCCGACCGCGCCCACGTCGTCATGCCCTACCACAAGGAGCAGGACGCAGCGCTCGAGGAGCTACTCGAGAAGAAGTCCGGCAAGACCGGCGCCGGCCAGATCGGCACCACGCGCCGCGGCATCGGCCCCGCCTACTCCGACAAGGTCCGCCGCTCGACCGCCCTCCGCATGGGCGATCTCCTCGACCACGCGCTCCTCCTCCGCAAGCTCGAGACGATCTGCGGCCTGCGCATGGCCGAACTCGAGGCGCTCGGCGCGAACGTGACCCCGCTCATCCCGCGCGAACTCGCAGACCGCTTCGCGGCCGCGGGCGAACGCCTCCGACCGCACGTCACCGACACCGTCTACCTCATCCACGACGAGATGCGCGCGGGCCGTTCCGTCCTCTTCGAGGGCGCGAACGCGTGCCTCCTCGACATCGACCATGGCACCTTCCCGTACGTCACCAGTTCGAACTGCTCGACGCTCGGCATTCCCGCGGGTTCCGGCGTTCCCGGCCGCATGATCGGGAAGGTCTACGGCATCATGAAGGCCTACTCGACGCGCGTCGGCGGCGGGCCATTCGTCACCGAACTCCTCGACGAGACGGGCGAGCGCATCCGCAAGCGCGGCCGCGAGTACGGAACCACGACGGGCCGCCCCCGCCGCTGCGGCTGGCTCGACCTCGTCGCCGTCAAGTACAGCGCGATGGTCTGCGGCGCCGACGCGATCGCGTGCACGCTCCTCGACGTCCTCTCCGGCTTCGATGAACTGAAGATCTGCGTCGGCTACCGGCGCGCGGACGGAACGGTCACCGACCGCTTCATCCCCGACGCCGAGCGCATGCACGGCTTCACGCCGGTCTACGAGACCTTCGCCGGCTGGGAGCGCGAACTCACCGCGTGCACCGACCGCGACGATCTGCCGCGCGAGGCGCAGGCGTACCTCGGTTTCGTCGAGCGGTTCGTGGGCATTCCGGTCGAACTCGTCAGCGTCGGCCCAGAGCGGAACCAGACGTTCGAATCGAACGAGCGCTTCGCGGTCGCCCGCTGACGCACGACGCCTCCGACGCGCGCGACGATCGATGAGCACCGTCCCCCACCCTCTCGCCGAGATCCCCCGCGACCGCTGGCCGCGGCACATCGCGGTCATCATGGATGGCAACGGCCGCTGGGCGCAGGCCCGCGGGCTCCCGCGCGCCGCCGGACACCGCGCGGGCGTCGACACCGTCCGCCGCGTCGTGACCGAGTCGGCGCGCCTCGGGCTCGAGGCGATCACGCTCTACTCGTTCTCAAGCGAGAACTGGAAGCGCCCCGCCGACGAGGTGGCCGCGCTGATGCTCCTCTGCTGCGAGTTCCTCCGCATCGAGCGCGAGACGATGCTGCGCGAGAACATCCGCTTCCGCCGGATCGGTCGCCGCGACGGCCTGCCCGCCGAGGTGCTCGCCGAGCTCGACGAGACCGAGCGCGTGACCGCTGCCCACACGGGCCTCAACCTCTGCCTCGCGCTCAACTACGGTTCCCGGACCGAAATCGCAGACGCCGCCCGGGAGCTCGCCCGCGAGGTCGCGGACGGCCGCCGCAGCCCGGACTCGATCGACGAGGCCGCCTTCGCCAGCCACCTCTACACGGCTGGCCTGCCCGACCCGGACCTCCTCGTCCGGACCGCCGGCGAGATGCGGGTGTCGAACTACCTCCTCTGGCAGATCTCCTACGCCGAACTGCACGTGACCGACGTGCTCTGGCCGGACTTCACCGACGCCGACTTCCACCAGGCGATCGCGGCTTTCGCCGGGCGCGAACGGCGGTTCGGCGGGGTGCTTCCGGCGCCGAAGCCGCGGTGATCCACGGGCCGAGCTGGCGGCGATGCGCGCCGACCGCTGGCCGCGGCCGACGGCGATCCGCGCATGACCGCGGCTCCCGCCCGCTTCCCCAGCACTGTTCAGACTCCCGGTCGAGGACCGGAAATCCCACGGAAATCCCGCGGGGAACGGCAGTTGGCTTGCAATGTGAGGCGTTCAGGGGATGATGTGCGAACGTGCGGTCGCGGCGGGCTGTTGGTCCGTCGCCGCATTCGGTGAGAACCAAAGACGGACCTTCCCCGGAACGGTCGGTCGGCGACCATCACCGAGCGCTCCGCACCAGCACGGGAGAAGAGATCCGTCGCACTCCGCGTGATGCTCTCACGTGGAACCCGCGACGGATTGCTGCATCGCCCGACATTTGGGCGAACCGGAAGACCGGACCTCGCGACTTGCCGTAGCGGTCGTCCGGAAGCAGTGGAACGACGCATGTCTCGAACCCGCGCGAGCTTCCGGCTCGGTCCACGCGAACGAGACCGCGCGATCGAGACCACGCGAACGACGGCAGGACGAGTCGCGCGCAGGACTCGTACGACGACGATTGCAGGATTCGGAAGGGTTGCAGGATTCGGAAGGCCTGGCGGGCATGAAGCGGCGAACAACCTTGCGAACGACCTTGCGGACAACCTTGCGAACGACCTTGCGGACAACTTGCGGAAATCGGCGAACGACGGACGCAGGGCACGGATGAGGAAGCCGCGCTGAATGGACTGGCGATGACGAAGACCGACATGAACGAACCACGACGATCCGCGGCCATCACCTCGCTCGCGACGCTCCTCGCGCTCACGGCGCTTCCAGCCTCGCTCGCGTTCCGCTCGGCCGAGGACGCCGCGACGGACGCCACGCGCGCGCTCGTCGATCCCGAACTCCTGAAGCTCGGCATCACCGACGCCCGGCAGCTGTCCGAGGTCGATCTCGCACCGGACGCCGCGTTCCGCTGGGATTTCCCGCGGCTCGACGCCGCGCGGCTCGAGATCGGCGCCACGATGCGCTTCATCCTCCCCGGCGGGCGCACGCTCGACCTCCCACTCGTCGAGCGGTCGATCCTCTCGTCGAACTCCCTGCTCTTCCTCTTCGCCGACCACGCGTCGGCCGCGAGCGCCGAGATCGTCGTCACGTCGACCGGCCGCGCGAGCATCGCCACGGGACGCGCGCGCTGCTCGACGAAGGCGGGTCCCGAGGAGTGGCTGCTGACGACCGGACACGATGCACAGGGCATCGGCGGCGACTACTGGTCGCGCAGCGACATCTCGCCGGTCGAGATCGCCGCGGTCGCGACGTCGGCGCCGGCGAACGGTGGTGGTGAAAGCGGCGGTGAAGGCGGCATCGCCGGCGGCGGCTGCGAGGACACCGGCGCACTCATCGATCTCCTGATCGCCTACACCCCCGCCATGCTCGGCGCCGCAGGCGGTGAACTCGACACGCTGCAGGCGATCGTGGCGGCGGACATCGCGCTCGCGAATCAGGCGCTCTCCGCGTCGAACGCGATCCCGCGCTTCCGCATCGCCGGCTACTGGGCCGCGCCGCAGAACTCGACGGGCGATCTCCAGAACGATCTGCTCAAGCTGCAGGATCCGGTCGACAGCTGGAACGACGGCGTCCACATCGCGCGCAACGAGGTTGCCGCGGACCTCGTGATGCTCTACGAAGGCGTCGGATCGGGCGGCGGCATCGGGTTCCTCGGCATCGGCGGCGGCGAGGAAAACGGCTTCTCCGTCAACGCCTCGGCGGGCGGCTTCGGCGCCGCGAAACTGCTCGGCTTCAACATGGGCGCCTGCACCGAGACGACGTCCGCCTTCCCCTGCACCGGCTACTACGACTGGTCGCACGCGTGGCTCTTCACGACCGACGACGGCGCGCTGCGCGGAACCGTGATGGCGAGCGAGCCCACGGCGTCGCTCTATCCGATCTATTCGAACGTCTACGTCGAGGTCGGCGGCGCGACGACGGGTGCGCCGACCAACGCCAACGAGGCCGATGCCGGCATTCAGGCCAACAACACGCGCACGATCAGCCTGACCGCGCGCAACGTCGCGAACTTCCGCTGCTCGAGCCTCGGCGACCAGGACTGCGACAACGACGGCGTGCTCGACGCCGAGGCGATCGCGAACGGCGACGTCCCCGACTGCAACGCCACCGGGTTCCCCGATGCGTGCGACATCGCCTTCGGCATCAGCCAGGACGCGAACGACGACGGCGTGCCCGACGAGTGCCCGCTGACGGACACCGAGATCTCGATCGCCGGCGCGGTCCAGCTCGACACCTTCGGCACGAGCGTCTCGCTCTCGCAGCGGACGGGCGATCCGGAGATCCTCCTCGGCATGGGCGCACCCGGCGACGACACCGGCGCCTCGAACGCGGGCGAGGCCATCGTTCTCGAGGCGACCGCGGGCGCGATCGACTTCACCAGCCAGAGCTTCCTCCGACCGCACGACCCGTCGATCAACGCGTTCTTCGGCCGCTCGATCAGCGTGCTGCGGCGTCCCGCGTTCACCGGCGCCACCAACCCGCTCTACAACTATCCGGAGCGCAAGCTGGCGTTCGTGAGCGCCTTCCGCTGGCAGCACAACTCGTCGGCCGGCATCTTCCCATCGAAGGGCGCGTGCTACCTCTACGAGCAGCTTCCCGACGGAACGTGGGCGCAGGTGCAGGCGCCGGCGACCGGCGGCACGACGACCCCGTGGCGCATCACGCCGCCCGGATCGGGCGGCTACGGCGCGGGCAGCTACGCGCTCTTCGGCTATTCGACCGCGATCGGACACGCGCCCGTCGAGGTCGCGGAGATGCTGGTCATCGGAACGCCCGGCTACGACGAGGGCAAGGGCGCGGTCTACATCTACCGGAACCCGTCGGTCACCGTGGGCACGTGGCGCAAGGATCAGCCGACGGTCACCCGGCGCGAATTGATCACGGGCGGGCAGGCAGGCGACGCCTTCGGAACCTCCGTCGCGGTCGAGGACGAGATCCAGACGACGGGTGCATCGCGCATGGCGTTCATCGCCGGCGCGCCCGGTCGCAACGAGGGCCGCGGCTACGCGATCCTGCGCGAGCGCTCGGTCTCGACGCAGGGATTCTCCACGACCTGGCCCGTCACCACCGGCTACGTCTTCGACCTGAGCAATCCGGTGGGCGCAGGCGCGACGCTCCAGCCCGGCGACCGCTACGGCTCGTCGGTGGCGATCGCGGGGCGCATCGCGGTGGTGGGTGCGCCTGGTGCGGGCGGTGGCAAGGGCCGCATCTACATCTGGGAGCGCAACACGGGAACGAGTTCATCGGGCTCCTGGAGCTTCCGCGGCTTCATGACCTCCGAGGACCCGCTCGTGCAGCAGTTCGGCGCGTCGGTCGCGGTGGCGAAGACGGCCGACCCGAACGAGTACCGCATCGTCGTCGGCGCCACGAAGGCCGACATCGCGTTCGGATCGACCGTGAAGGTCGACGCCGGCGCGGTCTACATCATCCGCAAGACGATCGGAACCGCGCCGGGCGAGATCATCGAGCGCCGGCTCGCCAACACCCCGGCCTCGGGCGACGAGTTCGGCTACTCGGCCGCTTCGGTGCCGGGCTTCTCGCTGATCGGCGCACCATTCAAGGACACGGGCGGACTCAACGCCGGCTCGGTGAAGCTGCTCACCGTGCCGTAACGGCGGCAACCTCCGTCGCGACGACCGCCCATCGCCTTCCCAAGACACACGATCCCCACTACGAAAGCACCAGCCGCATCCATGCGACTCATGAACGACCAGCCGACCGGGCACCGCGCATCCTCCGGGATCGCACGCCACGTGCTCGCGACCCTGCTCCCCGCGATCCTCGCACTGCTCGCGCCGATCCACGTCGCGCACGCGCAGGCCTCCTGCGGCGACGCGACCAACGACTGCTTCACGACCAACCTCGTCGCGGGCGGCTGCAGCAACCCGGTCTGCTGCGAACTCGTCTGCTCGGCCGAACCGGCCTGCTGCGACATCGCGTGGGACGACGTGTGCGTCGCGATCGCCACCAAGTTCTGCTCGAACTGCGGACTGGTGAAGGAGTCCTGCTTCGAGCCGCATGCGGCGCCCTCCTGCAACAACGGCGCGATCTGCGAGGCCGTCTGCGACACGCCCGGCTACGAGTACTGCTGCCAGTTCCGATGGGACGAGGATTGCGTCAAGCTCGCGATCGAACTGACCGACGACTGCGGCGACGACGCGGCGGGATCGTGCCTCGCCGTCCATGAGAACCCGAACTGCCGCGATCCCGAGTGCTGCAGCACCGTGTGCTCGATCGACCCGCGCTGCTGCGAGACGACCTGGGACCAGGCCTGCGTCAACTGGGCCGAACGCTACTGCCGCGGCTGCGGCAACCCGCGCGCGGGCAGCTGCTGCCACTCGCAGCCGACCCCCTACTGCAACGACGCCGTCTGCTGCGAGGCCGTCTGCGACCTCGACCCCTTCTGCTGCGACCTCCGCTGGGACTACAACTGCGCCGAAGCGGCGAACGACCCGAACATCTGCGTCATCCCCAGCTGCCGATGCGGCGACGGAGGACCGAACTCGAGCTGCCGCACCGTCCACGAGAACCCGGGCTGCAACGACCAGCGCTGCTGCGACGCGGTCTGCTACGTCGACAACTTCTGCTGCGCGGTCGAATGGGACTACACCTGCGTGCAGATGGCGCTCGCGCAGTGCGCGCTCACGCCGGACAACAGCATCAACAACACCTGCGACAGCGCGACCGGCAGCTGCTACTTCCCGCACGGCGGGCGCGGCTGCTCGGAACCCGCCTGCTGCGCCACGGTGTGCCTCATCGACGTCACCTGCTGCTCGGCGTCGTGGGATCAGGACTGCGCCAACCTCGCCGTGGCGAACTGCAGCAGCTGCGGGTCGCTCGACGCGGGAAGCTGCTTCTACCCGCACGAGAACCCCGGCTGCCTCGACCGCGAGTGCTGCGACAACGTCTGCATCCTCGACCTCTCGTGCTGCGAGATCGAGTGGGACATCTTCTGCGTGATCAACGCGGGCACGTACTGCCTCGACAGCGCGGTCGCCTGCGGCGATCCGCGCACGCGCCCCTGCGCCGTCCCGAGCTACCTCCCGAGCTGCGAGGACGAGGAGTGCTGCGCGTACATCTGCAACGTGCTCGACCCGCTGTGCTGCTCGCGCGCGTGGGACGAGACGTGCGCCGCGAACGCCGTCTTCGCATGCGATCTCGGCTTCTCGCAATGCCCGGCGGCGGGCTCGCCGCTGGTCCTCCACGGAAACGGCGGCTGCTCGGATGAACTCTGCTGCAACGCCGTCTGCGCGGTCGATCCGCTCTGCTGCACCTTCGGCTGGAGCGAGGAGTGCGTCCGCGTCGCGAAGGGCATCTGCTACACCTTCGGCGACTGCCCGCGCGAGGGCGCGTGCGATTCGTCGCACGCGACCCCGGGCTGCGAGGACGCCACCTGCTGCACCGTCGTCTGCCAGAACGATCCGTTCTGCTGCGAGGTGAGCTGGACCGCCTCGTGCGCCGCGGCAGCGCGCTCGCTGTGCGTGCCGCGCTCGAGCTGGCCGTGCCCGTGCGTCGGCAGCTGCTTCGAGGAGCACCCGGAGAACGGCGGCTGCGACGACGAAGTGTGCTGCGCCGGCGTCTGCAACATCGATCCGGCCTGCTGCACCGAGGGCTGGGATTCGGGCTGCGTCTCGATCGCGCGCATCACGTGCTGCACCTACCCGGGCTGCGGCGACATCTGCACGGGCAGCTGCCTCGTGCCGCACCAGACGCCCTTCTGCGACGACGCGGCCTGCTGCGAGGCGGTCTGCCGGTACGAGCCGTACTGCTGCGACGTCCGATGGGATTCGTCGTGCGTGCTCGAGGCCCGTCGCACCTGCGTCGGCGGCTGCGGCCTGCCGGTCAGCGGCAACTGCTTCAACGAGCACGACCAGCCAGGCTGCAACCGCGGCGACTGCTGCTCGGCCGTGTGCGCCTCCGAGGAGTTCGAGTACTGCTGCCAGACGCAGTGGGACGAGGACTGCGCCGACCGCGCGCGGAAGCTCTGCGAGGACGATCTCCCCGAGTGCGGCCGCGTCGGACTCCCCGGTTGCAACGAGCCGCACAACGGCCCGGCCTGCGGCGACTCCGACTGCTGCGAGGCGGTCTGCAAGGTCGA
Source organism: Phycisphaerales bacterium (assembly GCA_044346895.1). Lineage (GTDB taxonomy): Bacteria > Planctomycetota > Phycisphaerae > Phycisphaerales > SM1A02 > QWPT01. The sequence goes on along the minus strand of JBIIYI010000038.1, from coordinate 1,858 downwards.
CGCGTACTGCTGCGACAACGAGTGGGACGCGACGTGCGTCGGCTACATCTTCGCCACGAAGGGCTGCGAGCGGTATCAGGCTGAATGCGGCGGTCGCTGCGCGGGCTCGTGCTGCGAGCCGCACTTCGGCCCGTGGTGCAACGACGAGGAATGCTGCGATGCGATCTGCCTGATCGACATCTTCTGCTGCACGACCGAGTGGGATCAGTTCTGCGCCGACACGGCGCAGTCGAACCCCGCCTGCGAGACCGCCTGCCCGGATCCCGAGTGCGGAACGCCGGAGGCCGGCAACTGCTGCTTCCCGCACAACAATCCGAACTGCAGCGACGAGAGCTGCTGCGACGAGGTGTGCGCCGTCGACGCGTTCTGCTGCGAGGGCGCGTGGGATCAGACCTGCGCCGCCATCGCGAACGACCTCTGCGCGGTCTGCGGCGGAGGCTCGTTCTGCGGGGATCCCGAGTCCGGCAGCTGCTGCAACGAGCACGAGACGGTGCCGTTCTGCTCGAACGAGCTCTGCTGCTCGTTCGTGTGCTCGTTCGACGAGACGTGCTGCATCGCCGGATGGGATACGAACTGCGTCAAGCTCGCGCAGGCGTTCTGCGGCTGCGAGTGAGCGGCCGACGGGCGGCGCGACAACCCGGAGAGCGTTCAGCGCGTCGAGACGTCAGCGCGCCCGTGCGACGCACGCCCGTGTGTCTCACGCCCGTGCGATCGATGCACGCGTGATCAGTGCGCGGGCGCGCCTTCCGTCGCGGAAGAGGAAGACGACCGCCTCGCCGTCGGGTCGCGCCGAAAGCGCCCGGGTGAAGGCGTCAGCATCGGCCGCGCGCCCGCGGACGCGCACGCTGCGCGCGGCAAGCGCATGGCGCCTGAGCGCGGCGAGGACGGCATCCTCGCGCGCGGCGCACTCGTCGATGAGTTCGAAACTCTCGAACCAGGGCGCTGCAAGCGGCGCGACGGAAACGACGAGGCCGAGGCCGCGCGCGACTTCCTGCGCCGCATCCCCCGCCCCCGCAGCTTCGGTCAGAAGTGCGGCCCGCTCGAGCGCCGCGATCGGCTCGGAGAGGAACGCGCCCGGCACGATCGCTTCCGCGACGCGCAGGCGGTCGTCGCGCGCGTCATCGGGAATCCCCGCGATGGTGTGGCTTTCCGCGGCGAGGAGCGTCGCGCGCGTGCGCCCCGCCGCGCCGTCGTCGCGCGCGAAGGCACCCGACCACGCCACCGCCTGCACAAGCCGATCCCCCTCCGCGATCCACTCCCACGCGAGACCGCGGTTGAGGGCACCGAACGCCGCACGGTCGACGCCCGGCGAGAACTTGATCGCCGCCGCGCGCGCAAGCGTCAGCGCGCGCTCGATCCACGCCCGGCCCGGCCGGTGATCGTCGATGTTCCACGAGCGGCGGCCCGCCGATTCATCGCGTCGCGCGGGGTCGGCGTGGAGCGCGACACCCGCAAGATCGATCGCCTCGGCGTCCGTCACGCGCGTCGCGCAGCGCGCGTTGCGCGCCGTCATCCACGCGCGCCGCGGGTCGAGATCGATCGCCTCGACCGAAAGACCCGCCTCCGCAAGCGCCATCGCATCGCCGCCGATGCCGGAGCAGACGTCGAGGATCGGCGCGCCCGCGCCGAGCACCTCCACCATTCGCCTCGCCTTCCAACGCGCAACTGCGCTTCCGGACGCCTGTTCGACCCCCGCGACGTCGCACCAGAGGCGCGCGGCCGCTTCCGGCCCGAACTTCCACGCCGCGCGGCGACGGCCCTCGACCAGTTCAAGCGCGGCGGAGGCGAGTGCGGCCGAGTCGATCGACGCGGCGGGGCGGCGATCCGTGATGTTCCGGTCGCGGAGGCTTGGGTCGCG
>JBIIYI010000375.1:0-3469 GCA_044346895.1 Phycisphaerales bacterium | reverse complement strand
CGAGACGCTCGAGGAGTCGGGCGTCGAGGTGGTGCCCGTCGGCAAGGCCAACATCGAGCGCCTCGCCGCGGCGATCAAGCAGATCCTCGACCGCCGCTTCGCCGAGCTCTCGCCCGAGGTCGCGAAGCGCGTGAAGCCGCTCGTCCTTCCCGATCCGCGCACCAACGCGCTGCTCGTCGCGGGCGGCCCCGAGGACGCCGCGCTCGTCCGCCAGATCGCCGCGCGGCTCGACGAGATCCCCTCGAATCCCGCGGTGGGCGTGCACGTCCTGCCGCTCGCCGCCGCGCGCGCCGAGACGATCGCGCCCCGCATCCAGCAGCTGATGCGCGACCGCGCCACGTCGCTCGGAACGTCGCAGACGCCGTCCGACGCGGTGTCGGTCGCGCCCGACGTCGCGTCGAACTCGCTGATCGTCGCGTCGAGCGAGGAGAACCTCGAGATCGTGAAGGGGCTCGTCGAGCTCCTCGCGAAGGCCGCGAGGGAGCAGCTCACCGACAAGCCTTTCGAGGTGATCATCCTCGCGAAGACGACCGCGGCCGACATGGTCCGCATGCTCGACGAGATGTACGTCGCCGAGGAGAACCGCCGCCGCGGCGACAACACGGTGAACGTCTCCGCGGACGCCCGGCTCAACGCCGTCGTCGCGAGCGGGCCGGAGGCCGACGTCGCCGCGATCCGCCGGCTCGTCGCCCAGCTCGACGGCGCGAAGCCGCAGACGGTCGTCGAGATCAAGTACATCCCGCTCCAGGGCGCGAACGTGCAGGAGACGGTCGGCCTCATCCAGAGCATCCTCTCGGGCGGCTCGCTCGCCGGTCGCAACCAGCAGCAGGCGACCGTGCTCAAGTACCTCCGCGAGATCGACGGCGGCGGCGACGGCACGGAGGTCGAGATGGAGATCTCCGCCGCGACGCGCCAGTCGATCTCGCTGACGCCCGACATCCGCACGAACACCGTGATCGTGAAGGCGCCGCGCGAATCGATGGCGCTGATCGAGAAGATGATCAAGGATCTCGACGGCTCGACCTCGGGCTCGCAGAACATCCGCATCTTCAAGCTCACGAACGCCGACGCCGACTCGATGGCGCGGATCCTCAAGGAGCTCTTCAACCTGCGGCAGTCGGGAAATCTCTACGTCCTGAAGCCGCGCGAGGATGGCGACGCGGCGCCCGCCGATCCCACCGCGACCACGGCGGCCGCGCCCGCCGCACCCGGTTCGGGAACGCTCGGCTCCGACCTCACGCTCGTCCCGGACGACCGGCAGCAGCTCTCGATCACGGTCGACGACCGCACGAACTCGCTCCTCGTCTCGGGGACGCCGACCTACCTCGACCTCGTCGAGAAGGTGGTGAACGAGCTCGACGCGCAGGAGGCGAACACGCGCGACACGTTCGTCTACAAGCTGAAGAACGCGACCGCGACCGAGGTCGCGCGCGTCGTCAACGAGTTCGTCAGCGAGGATCAGCGCAAGATCCTCGAGACGCTGTCGACCGAGGAGCTTCCGAGCGCATCGAAGCTGCTCGAGCGCGAGGTGACGGTGGTGGGCGACCAGAAGTCGAACACCGTGCTCGTGAACGCGAGCCCGAAGTACCTCGAGAAGGTGCGCACGATCATCGACGAGCTCGACGTCGACCCGCCGCAGGTCCTCATCCAGGTGCTGCTCGCGGAGGTCAGCCTCGACTCCGCCGAATCGCTCGGCCCCGAGTTCGGCCGCGCGAAGTTCGGCGACTACGGCGTCGCGGCCGGCATGGGCAATCTGCCCGGGATCGGCGGCCGCACCGGAAACCAGCTGCTCGGCTCGCTCTTCTCGAACTCGGGCACGCCGAACGTCGCGATCGGCGCGGAGGACTTCGAGCTCCTCATCAACGCGCTCGCGTCGCAGAGCCGCGTGCAGGTGCTCTCGAATCCATCGGTGATGGTCGAGAACAACTCCGAGGGGTTCATCCAGGTCGGCGAGACCGTGCGTCTTCCCGACGCGGTGAGCTTCTCGAGCGCCGGACAGCAGTCGAGCGTCACGCCCGAGGACATCGGCATCCTGCTGCGCGTGACGCCGTCGATCAACCCCGAGGGCTTCGTGCGCATGGTGATCGAGCCCGAGATCTCGCGCCTCTCGCTGCAGACGACGCAGATCTCCGAGAACTTCAACTCGCCGATCGTGACGCGCCGCAAGGCGAACACCACGGTGACGGTGAAGGACGGGCAGACGGTCGTCATCGGCGGACTCATCAGCGACCGCTTCGAGCGCGTGGACAAGAAGATCCCGCTGCTCGGCGACATCCCGCTCGTCGGCGCGCTCTTCCGGCAGTTCCAGGAGAACTCGTCGAAGACGGAGCTCCTGATCGTGCTCACGCCGCACGTGGTGCGTTCGCCCGCGCAGGGCGGAGGCGATGCCGCGGGCGCGCTGAGCGAGCAGGGCATCCGCAAGCTCACGCTCCCGCCGGAGCTGCTCGAGCAGATCCGCTCGGGCGAACTGAAGGGCGCGAGCATCCAGGTGGGCGGTGCCGCGCGCGATGCGAGCGGCGAGATCGTTCCCGAGGACACCGACGCTTCGAAGGAGCCGAAGTGATGCGGCGCGTGCGGGGCGGCGTGGCTGCGCTCACCCTCGCCGCGCTCGCGTTTGCCGCGGGCTGCGAGACGACCGTGACCACGTCGGACGGCGCGCGCGCGACGCCGAAGCCGACGGAGGCCCCGGCCGCTCCGCAGGGCTCGAAGCCGAACGCGATGGCGATCACCTTCGCGCCGAAACCCGCCGATACCGACGGCAATCTCCTGCCCGACTCGCTGCAGGTCACCGCATACCTCTTCGCGCGGCCGCACCCTTCGCCCATCTTCGCGGACGGCTCGTTCCACTTCGCGATCTACCGGCTCGGCGAGGCCGGCACCGCGGAGGCGCCCGGCGCGGCGCCGGTCCGCACGTGGACATTCGCGGCCGAATCGGTGGCGCTGGCGCGCTCGATGGCGCTCGCGGGGCCGTGCCACGAGTTCACGCTGTCGCTTCTTGCGAATCGCGGATCGGACGCGCTGCCGGTCGAGAGCGTCGATCTGGTCGCGTGGTTCGAGCCCGCCGACGGCGCCGGGCCGGTCTGGCTCCGCGGCGTGCGCAGCGTCCAGTTCCCGAGGCCGGAAGGTCGCTGACGCGCGCGGGCGCCATCGCGGGCACCCGACGCAACGCCATCGCCAAAAACGAAGAGCGGACGCGTTCGATCGCGTCCGCCGTTCGTTTCTGCGCTGGGTAACTGGGGATCCTAGATTCGAACTAGGACAAAGTGAACCAGAATCACTTGTGCTACCGTTACACCAATCCCCAAGGATCGAGCGCGGCACTATATCCAAGTCGGCCGTTCCGGCAACGGTCCTGAGCGCGTCCGGTTTGGATTATCTCGGTGGAATGCGCGGCGCGGAGCTGCTTCGATCGAGGCCCGCGCGACTTGCCGAAGGCGCGCGCGACGGCCCTGCGCCACGCGCCGCGGGT
>JBIIYI010000376.1:0-3469 GCA_044346895.1 Phycisphaerales bacterium | reverse complement strand
GCTGGAAGATCGAGGAGATCTCGCGGTCGCTCGGGCCCGAGGCAGGCATCTCCGAAGTGTCCTACCGCGTCGTCGGCCCGTTCGCCTACGGCTACATGAACTGCGAGCGCGGCACGCACCGCCTCGCGCGCGTGTCGCCCTTCAATGCCGAAGGCAAGCGCCAGACGAGCTTCGCCACCGTCGACGTCACCCCCGAGTTCGAGCACAACGACCTCGTCATCCCCGACAAGGATCTCGAGATCGTCGCCTTCGTGCGCGCGTCCGGCCCCGGCGGCCAGAACGTCAACAAGGTCGCGTCGGCGATCCGCGTCACCCACCTTCCGACCGGCATCCAGGTGGTCGCGAGCACCTACCGCGACCAGCCGCAGAACAAGGCGCAGGCGCTCGCCGTCCTTCAGGCGAAGCTCGAGCAGCTCGAGGAGGAGCGGCGCGCCGCAGAACTCACCGCCGCGACCGGCGGCAAGGTCTCGCGCGACTGGGGCAACCAGATCCGCTCGTACGTCTTCTACGACAACCGCGTGAAGGACCACCGCACCGGGCACGAGACGGGCAATCCGCAGCACGTGCTCGACGGCCACATCGCCGACTTCATCGACGCGGAACTGAAGCGCCGACGCGCGGAGCGCGGCTGATGCCGTCCTCCGGCGCATCCGCCGCCGGAAGCCCGGGCCTCGCGGTCCGCGAAGTCTCCTTCTCGCGCGTTGGCGCCGCCGTCCTCGAGCGCGTCTCCTTCGATGTGCCGCGGGGCCGTCTGGTCGCGATCGTCGGGCCTTCGGGCGCCGGCAAGAGCACGCTCCTCTCGCTGCTCGCCGGGTTCGAGCGCCCGAGCGCGGGAACCATCTCCTTCGCCGGAACCGACTGGAGCCGGCTGTCGCCGAACGAGCGCGCGGTCGGCATGAGTTTCGACGATGCCGCGCTGCACGAGCACCTCACGGTGCGCGCCAACATCGAGAGCGCCGCGGCGGCGCGCGGCGAACCCTCCGACCGAACGCACGATCGCGTGAAGAGCCTGCTGCACGCGCTCGGGATCGCGCACCTCGCCGACCGGCATCCCGCATCGCTCTCCGCGGGCGAGCGGCGGCGGACCGCGATCGCGCGCGTCTTCATCCGGGCGCCGCAGCTGGTGCTCCTCGACGAACCGTTCGCGAATCTCGACCGCGCCAACCGCTTCGCGATCCGGCAGATGGTGCGCGAACTCCAGCGCTCGACCGGCGCGGCGGCGATCGTGGTGACGCACGATCCGACCGACGCGCTCGCCATCGCCGACGACATGCTCGTCCTCGTGCGTGGCGAGGTCCGCGCGTTCGGCCCCGCCACGGCGATCGCCGACGCACCTCCCGATCTCGAGGTGGCGCAGCTCGTCGACGACCTCGGCATGCACGTGATCGAGATCGGCGCCGACGGGCGGTGCGAGGGCGCGTCGATCAGCCCGGCGTTCCGCGCGGAGATCGAACGGCGGCGACGAAGTGCGGACGCGGGTGCAGACGCGGGCACGGGGATGGGCACGGGGATGGGCACGGGCGCGGGCGCGGGCGCACCGACCCTCGTCGGCATGCGGCCGTGGCAGATTCGCGTCGGCCCGTCGCGCGGCGCGGCATCCGACCCAGCTCCCGTCCCCGCTTCGACTACCGCTCCCTCCATCGAGATCGAGGCGAAGCTCCTCGCCCGCGAGCCCGCCGGCGTCTTCACCGATCTGATCGCACTGCGGCCCGACGGCCGCACCCTCCGCGCCCGCGTCCGGAAGGACGACGCGCAGGAATTGCCGATCGGCGCGGCGCTCCGCTTCCAAGTCGACGAGCGCGACGCCCACCTCTTCGCCGGCCCGTGGCCCGGCCGACGGCTCGCGCGCTGAACGTGCACACGAGCGGGGCGAAGTGCATGCGGAAGTCTCCGCCCGGAGAAACATCGGAGAGATCGCGCCGCTTCAAGTATGGTTGGGGTGATGGACGGACCGCGCGCTGACAGCTTCGACGATGCCCTCCTGCCCCGCATCGCGCTCTCGCGCCACGTGGCGGGCGATCCTTCCGAAGGCGCCCGGCGCGAATGGCTCGCGACGACGGGTGCGGGCGACTACGCGCTCGGCTCGACGTCGATGATCGCCACGCGCCGCTACCACGGTCTGCTCGTCGCCGCGACGCGCGCGCCGATCGGACGCCGCATGCTCGTCCCCTTCATCGACGAGGACGTCGCCGTCGCCGGCGCACGCGCCACGCTCGGTGCGCGGCGCTGGTCGGACGGGTCGCTCGACCCGGATGGACATCGGCGTCTCGCGGGCTTCGCGCTCGAGGGCTCGACGCCCGCGTGGACCTACGAGATCGGCGCGGCGCGGCTCGAGAAGCGCGTGGTGATGCTACGCGAGCTGCGCGCGGTCGCGATCGTCTGGACGCTCGTCGACGCGCCCGAGCCCGCGACGCTCGACGCGCGCATCTTCGTCGAGCACCGCGGCCACCACCAGCTCGACCCCGACGCGACGTGGACTCCGGACGTCGCGCTCGTCCCGGGCGGGGCGCGCATCGGACTTCCCGCGAACCGCCTCGCCGCCGACGCGACCGAGCTCTTCGCCGCCGCCGACGGCGCGATCCTCGCACCGGCGTCGAGCTGGTGGCGGCGTCACCTCCTCCTCGAGGAGCGCGCGCGCGGCTACGACTGCGTCGGTTCGGCATGCCACGCGCTGACCGCATCGATGACGATCGCGCCGGGACAATCGCGCGCGCTCGTCGTCGGTCTCGCTCCGGCGATCGCGGGCACGTCGCATGAACCGCAGGCGATCCTCGACGCGGAGCGCGCGCGTCAGGCGGCCATCATCGCCCGCGCCGGCATGTTCGAGTCGCCCGCCGACCTCCAGTCGCTCGCGCTCGCCGCGGATGCCTTCATCGTGCGCCGGCGGCGCCGCGACGGCAGCGAGGGACGCTCGATCATCGCCGGATTCCCGTGGTTCGAGGACTGGGGCCGCGACGCGATGCTCGCGCTTCCCGGGCTCCTGCTGCAGACGGGCCGCGCGAACGAGGCGAAGCTCGCGATCGAGACCTTCCTCGACCACCTCTCCGAGGGACTTCTTCCGAACCGGTTCCCCGACGAGACGAGCGTGCCCGAGTACCACGCGGCCGACGCGCCGCTCCTCGCGATCGTCGCCGCGAACGAGGTCTTCCGCGCGACCGGCGACGGCGCATGGCTCGCGCGCGTGCGACCCGCGCTCGTCGACATCGTCGACCACTTCATCCACGGCACGCGGCACGGGATCGGGATCGACGCCGACGGCCTGGTGCGCGCGGGCGAACTCGGCCTCCAGCTCACGTGGATGGACGCGAAGGTGAACGGCACGGTGGTGACGCCGCGGGCCGGGAAGCCGATCGAACTCTCCGCGCTCTGGATCGACGCGCTCGTCGGGCTCGCCGAGGCGCTGCGCCTCGACACGCCCGCCCGCGACCAGATCGCCGCCGAGCGTCTCGCGTCGCTCGCCGCGCGCGCG
>JBIIYI010000374.1:0-3474 GCA_044346895.1 Phycisphaerales bacterium | reverse complement strand
CACGGCGCGTGCCAGGCACCGACACGGCTCGTGCCAGGCACCGACACGGCTCGTGCCAGGCACCAACACGGCTCGTGCCAGGCACCAACACGGCTCGTGCCAGGCACCAACACGGCTCGTGCCAGGCACCAACACGGCTCGTGCCAGGCACCAACACGCCACGTGCCAGGCACAGGCGCGACTTCAGACCGGCAGGTACCCGCGCGCGAGGTCTCGGAACTCCGCGGCGCTCGCGGCGCACTGGGCCGCGCTCCAGCCGAGCTCGCGCCCGAGAAGCCGTGCGGTTTCGTCCGCGATCTCGCCGGCAGCCCTCGCGTCGAGGAGAAGGGAGCGCGTTCGCCTCGCCAGCACGTCCTCGACGCTCCGCGCCATCTCGGCACGCGCGGCGAAGAGGACCTCGGACTGGGTGATCGCAAGATCCGGATGCATGGGCGCGGCATGGAACCGATCGGCGCGCTCGATCCGCTCGAGCTCGACGCGGTCGGATCCGTACATCCGGCGCGTGTCGGGGAGGCCAGGCTCGAGTCCTGCCGACGGGTCGAATCCATGCAGGCGCAGCGTCTCGGTGACGCATCCGCGCACTTCGAACCCACCGGTCTCGGCGACCACCTCGACCGCCTCCTCCGCCATCCGGCGGTAGGTCGTCCACTTGCCGCCCGTGACGGTCACGAGCCCGGACTTGGAGACCTCGATCGAGTGTTCACGCGAGACCTTCTTCGACGTCGTGTCGTCCGACGGTCGCGCGAGCGGCCGCAGGCCCGCGAAGACGCTCAGGATGTCCGCGTGCGTCGGCTCGGCCGCGAGGTACCGCGCGGCGTTGCGCAGAATGAAGTCGATGTCCTCCGTCGTCGCGCGCGGCTCGAGTTCCGGCTCCTTCACCTCGGTATCGGTCGTGCCGACGAGCGTGCGCCCGTGCCAGGGAATGACGAACAGCACGCGACCGTCGTCCGTGTGCGGCACCATGATCGCGTGATCGGCCGGCAGGAAGCGGCGCGGCAGGATCAGGTGCGTGCCGCGCGAGGGCTCGAGGCTCGTCCTCGCGGCAGGGTCGTCAAGCCGCCGCAGTCCGTCCGCGAAGACTCCCGTCGCATTCACGACGATCGACGCGCGGATGCGGAACGCCTCGCCCGACTCCTCGTCGCGCACCTCCGCACCGACGACCTGCCCGCCCTCCTTCACGAGTCCGGTGCAGCGCACGCGGTTCGCGATGCTCGCGCCGCGCTCGGCCGCGGTCTTCGCGAGCGCGAGCGCCATGCGCGCGTCGTCGAACTGCGCATCGTGGTACTCGATGCCCCCGAGGAGTCCATCCTCGCGGACGCCCGGAATCGCGCGGATCGTCTCCTCGCGCGTGAGCGAGCGGCTCCGGCCGAGATTGCGCCGGCCTGCGAGCGCGTCGTAGAGCTTCAGCCCGGCGCCGTAGAAGGGACCTTCCCACCAGTGGTACTTCGGCACGATGAAGGCGAGGTCGTGCGCCAGATGCGGCGCGTTCTCGCAGAGGATCGCACGCTCCTCAAGCGCCTCCGTGACGAGCGCGAAGTGCATCTCGGCGAGGTAGCGGACGCCGCCATGCACGAGCTTCGTGCTGCGTGAACTGGTCGCCTTCGCGAAGTCGTGCGCCTCGACGAGCGCGGTGCGGTAGCCGCGCGACGCCGCGTCGACGGCGATGCCGAGGCCGGTCGCCCCACCGCCGACGACGAGCACCTCGAAGTCGAGCGCCTTGAGCGATGCGATCTGCACGGAACGTTCGAACGGTCGCTTCATGCGGGACTCCCGAAGAATCGTACGGTATCGACCGCGCGGGCCCAGCGCGCGCGGCGGCGCGCGCGATCCGACGCCTCGAGCGAAGGCTCGAACCGACGATCGAGGCCGCCGGGAATCGCACCCTCCTCCGCCATCGCGTGCGTCGCACGCGCGCCGGGACCGGCTTCACCCGCGCCACCGTCCGCCGCGAACGCCAGTCCGAGGCGCGCAAGCCGTGCGGCACCGAGCGCCGTCGTCTCGAGCGTCTTCGGCCGTTCGACGGGAAGCGCCGCGAGATCGGCGCACGACTGCATGAGGAGGTCGCTCGCCGCCGCACCGCCATCGACGCGCAGCGCGTGGACATCGATGCCGGCGGCGCGGACCGCCTCGACGAGATCGACCACTTCCTGCGCCACTCCTTCGAGCGTCGCACGCGCGACATGCGCGCGCGTCGCGCCGCGCGTGAGTCCGAGGATCGCGCCGCGCGCCGACGCATCCCAGTGCGGCGCGCCGAGCCCCGCGAGCGCCGGCACCACGACGACGCCGGCCGTGTCCGGAACGCTCGCGGCGAGCGCGTTCACATCGACCGCGCGCTCGATGAACCCGAGGCCGTCGCGCAGCCACTGGACCGCGCTTCCGCCGACGAAGACGCTTCCTTCGACGGCGTAGGCGGTCGATCCCGCGATGCGCCACGCGACGGTCGCGAGGAGGCCCTTCGGCGGCGTCGGCCGCGTCGCGCCGGCGTTCGCGAGCAGGAAGCACCCCGTGCCGAACGTGCACTTCGCATCACCCGCGCGAAGCGCGCCCTGTCCGAAGAGCGCCGACTGCTGGTCGCCCGCGATACCCGTGATGGGAATCGATGCACCGACTCTCGATGCACCGACTCTCGATGCAAAGGGGATCGACGGATCGGCGACCCCGAGCGCACCCGCGCTGTCGACGATCCGAGGCAGCACCGCGCGTGGCACGCGGAGCAGCGCGCACAGCGCGTCGTCCCACGCGGCGCCTTCCGCACCACCGATCCGCGCGAGCATCGTCCGAGAGGCGTTCGACGCGTCGGTCGCGTGCACCGCGCCCTTGGTCAGGTTCCAGAGCACCCACGCGTCGATCGTGCCGGCGGCAAGTTCGCCCCGCTCGGCACGCGCACGCGCGCCATCGACGTGGTCGAGCATCCACGCGAGCTTCGAGCCGCTGAAATAGGGATCGAGCGTCAGCCCAGTCGCCTCGCGGACGAACTCCTCGTGACCGGCGGCGCGGAGGCCATCCAACGTCGATGCCGTGCGGCGATCCTGCCAGACGATCGCGCGATGGATCGGACGGCCCGTCGCGCGATCCCAGACCACGATCGTCTCGCGCTGGTTGGTGATGCCGATCGCGGCGATCTGGCCGGGCGCCAGCTGCGCCGACGCGACGGCGTCCTTCATGCACGCGGCGAGCGCGGACCAGATCTCCTCCGCGTCATGCTCGACGAGTCCGGGTGCCGGGAAATGCTGCGTGAACTCGCGCTGCGCGCTCGCGATCGCCGCGTCGCCCGAGAAGACGATCGCGCGCACGCTCGTCGTTCCGAGATCGAGGGCGAGGATTCGGGGCGCGGTGGGTTCGGACATCGGCGAGGCTCCATGCGCATCATGCGCGGCCCGCGCCCCTCATGCCATGCGATGGCGGCGGATCGGCGCGAATCAGGGATGAAACTGGTCCGCGAAGGGCGTCTGCCGCAGGCGCCCGAGGACGTTC
>JBIIYI010000373.1:0-3479 GCA_044346895.1 Phycisphaerales bacterium | reverse complement strand
ACCATGCCGCGGACGCGAGACGTGGCCGACGCCACCGACGACCGATCAGCCCAGCCCGCCCGCCCACGCGACGCAGCGGTCGATCCGACGGAGCGTCGCATCGCGGCCGACGAGGACCAGCGTGTCCCAGATCGGCGGGCTCACGGTCGTGCCGGACACCGCGATCCGCAGCGGCTGCGCGACGGCGCCGATCTTCCCCGCCGCCTCCGCAGCCGCGTAGCCGTTCGCAGCCGCCTCGAGCGCGGCCTGCGTCCACTCGGGAAGCGCGGCAAGCACGCCGCGCATCGCGCGCAGGTGATCGAGCCCGGACTTGGCGCCGTCCGCCGCCGGCGCACCGATCCCGAGCGCCTTGCGCACGTTCTTGTCGTCCACGAAGGCGAGCGCCTCGTCCGCGACGAGGAGGAACCCGTTCGTCTTGAACGGGTCGTCGAGCGTCTTCGACCGCTCGTGGCTCGCGTGCAGGAGGAGATCGAACCGCGCGTCGCCGAGTCGCGCGAGGTACTCGGGCCGGAACGTCGCCGCATGCTCGCGGCAGCGGCGCAGGAACTCCTCGCGCGGCATGGCGTTGATCGCGTCGGTGTTGAACGCGAGCAACTTGACGCGGTCGAACTTCGCCGGCGTCTTGATGACGCGGTCGAGCGAGAAGCGCTCCTTGAGGAACGCGTTGTCGAACTTCTCGATGTCGTGGCCCGGACTCCATCCGTTCAGCGCGAGGAAGTTGCAGATCGTCTCGGGGAGGTAGCCCGAGCGGCGGAAGTCGTCGACGTTGATCTCGGGGAGCTGCACCCTGAGCGCCTCCGCGAGCCGGATCGCACCCTCGAGGTCGAGCTGGACGTTCTCGTCGCCGAGCCACTTCGCCCACTCCTCCGCCGTCACGGTGCCGGCGGGCGGAGCCGCGAGCGCCTTCTCCTTGACGGCCTTACGCAGGACCTTGTCCTTGTCGCGCTTCGACATCTTCGAATCGTCGGGATTCTTGATGATCGAGAGGTGCCCGTAGGTCGGGCGCCGGAAACCGAGCGCATCCTGCAGCACCATGTGCTTCGCGGTGTTCGTGAAGTGCTCCTGCGCGCGGAGGACGTGCGTCACGCCCATCAGCTCGTCGTCGACGACGACCGCGAAGTGGTACGTCGGGAAGCCGTCCTTCTTGCGGATGACGAAGTCGTCGACCTCGCCCGCGGGGAGCGTCGCGTCGCCGAGCACCTCGTCGTGGATCGTGATCGGCGCCTGCGGCGTGCGGAAGCGCACGACGGGCTGGCGCCCCTCGGCTCGGAAGCGCGCGAGATCCTCGGCGGAAGGCTCGCCGCGATGGCGGTACCTGAACGCCTCCTTGCGCGCGGCCGCCTCCTTGCGCAGCGCCTCGAGCTCCTCGGCGCTGTCCCACGCCTCGTAGGCCTTGCCCTCGGCGATGAGCTTCCGGAAGCAGCGGTCGTAGATCTCGAGCCGCTCGCTCTGGAAGTACGAGCCGTTCGCCCCCCCGCCGACCTTCGTCCCGTCGGGCGCGACGTACTCGGGCCCCTCGTCCCAGCGGATCCCGAGCCAGTCGAGATCCTTGAGGAAGCCGACGCTCGCCGCGTCGGACGACCGCTTCTGGTCCGTGTCCTCGATGCGGATGATGAACGTGCCGCCGCGCCCCTTCGCGAAGGCCCAGGAGTAGAGCGCGGTTCGGGCCCCACCGACGTGGAGGTGGCCGGAGGGCGACGGAGCGAATCGGGTGACGGGCGGCTTCGGGGCGGTCATGGCGGAATCCTCGCGGGGCGGACAGGGTAGCCGAAGTCGCTCCTTGCCTCGGCGATGCGGGAGAAACGCCCGATCTCTCGGGAATCGCCGGCTCCGGCGTTGACCTGCGCCGACGGATCCCGACGATGGAGGCGTGGACCTTCTCGGCATCCTCTCCGACACCCACGGACGAACCGACCGCGCGCGACGCGCGATCGATGCGCTGCTCGCCGCCGGCGCCACGCGCATCGTCCATCTCGGCGACGTCGGGAGCGAGTCGGTGCTCGATCTCCTCGCGGGGCTTCCGGCGCTCGTCGTCTTCGGAAACTGCGACGACGAGCGCGCGCTCGCGCGCTACGCCGACCATCTCGGGATCGAGGTCGCGCACCCCGCGACGATCATCGAGGTGAAGTCCACGTCCCGAGCCGACGGCGGCGCCATCCGGCTGGGCCTGACCCACGGCCACCTCGAGGGCGAGGTCGCGCGGCTCCTCGACGCGCGCGTCGACGTCCTCCTCCACGGGCACACCCACGCGGTCCGCGACGAGCAGTGCGGCCCGACGCGCATCCTCAACCCGGGCGCTCTCCACCGCGCGATCCGGCACACGGCCCTCCTCCTCGACACCGCGACGCTCGAGGCGCGCTGGATCGACGTCGACGACGAAACCGCAGCCTGACGCGCGTCGAACGAGGGGCCATGCAGGGCCTCGCGTCCACCATTCTCCTCGCAAATGCTGCCGCGACCGTCTTCATGACCGGCCTCATCTGGTTCGTGCAGGTGGTCCACTACCCGCTCTTCGCGAAGGTCGGTCCCGAGGTGTTCCCCGCCTACTCGCGCGCCCATCAGATGCTGACCACCCTCGTGGTCGGGCCCCCGATGCTCGTCGAGGCGGCGACCGCCGCGCTTCTCGTCATCGTTCGTCCAGCAGGCACCTCCGCGGGGCTCGCGTGGACCGGACTCGCGCTGGTCGCGGCGATCTGGCTGAGCACCGCGGCGCTGCAGGTCCCCGCGCACGGTCGCCTCGTCGACGGCTTCGATGCGGACACGAACGCGTTCCTCGTCTCGACGAACTGGATCCGCACGATCTGCTGGACGGCGCGCACCGCGGTCGTCGGCGCGCTCCTCATGCAGGCCATGCGACCGGCTCCATGACGCCGGGCACCGCAGCGAAACGCTACATTCCGCGCCATGAGCGACTTCCCGACGACGGCGGAAGCTTCGAAGACGGCAATCTCGCGCATCGAGATCTTCGGCTGGACCGACTCGTCGATCGAGCGAGTCTCCGTCGCGACCGTCGCCGAGGCGATGGCGCTCGTCGGCAGATACCACCACCTGTGGATCGACATCGAGGGCGTTGCGCCGATCGATGCGGTCAACGCGATGGAGGAGCCGCTCGGCATCGCGCCCCTCGCCTGCGACACGCTCGTCGAGGGCATCCGGCGCCCGGGCGCCGATGATTTCGACGACATCACGATCGTCACCATGCGCGCGCATCTTCCGGGCGGAGAGGTCGAGTTCGTCGACTTCGTCCTCGCGCCGCGCGTCCTCGTCACGATCCAGGAGAAGGTCGGAGGCGACGCCTTCGACGGCGTGAGGGAGCGGCTGCTCCGGCAGTCGCCGCGCATGATCCGCGGCGACACCAACGTCGTCTTCCTCCTCCTCGGCCGGGCGATCTGCGACGGATACCGGCCGCTCCTCGAGCGATTCTCGAACAGCCTCGAGAAGTTCGAGCGCGCCCTCGTGCGGCATCCCGATGCGACGAT
>JBIIYI010000372.1:0-3485 GCA_044346895.1 Phycisphaerales bacterium | reverse complement strand
GCGGGTTCGGCGGGCGCGAACACCCAGCTGCGATACACGCCGCCGGCGAACTTCGACGGCGCGGACACGTTCGGCTACACGATCGTCGACGCGAACGGTGCGACCTCGTCGGCGACGGTGCACGTGCAGGTGCAGGCGGTCCTGCAGCAGTCGTACGTGCTCGGTGCGGCCGCGGGCGTGCGCGCGCACTGGTATGCGCTCGCCGGCGACACGTCCGCGCTTCCCGACTTCTCCACGCTGACCCGGTACGGCACGGCGATCCTCCCGAACATCGAAATCCCGTCGACGGGCGGGAACTTCTCGCTCTCGGGCCGCGCGGACCTCGTCGCCGCGCGCTTCGAGGGCTGGCTCGACGTCCCGCAGACCGGCGTCTGGAACCTGTCGACCGAATCCGACGATGGTTCTCGACTCTTCGTCGATGGACAGCTCGTCGTCCTCAACGACGGCCTGCACGGCATGGTCGATCGAACCGGCTCAGTCGCCCTCGAGGCGGGCCTGCACCCGGTGGTGGTCGAGTTCTTCGAGAACTACGGCGGCGCCGGCGAGATCGTGCGCTGGGAGGGACCGGGAACCGCGCGGGCGATCATCCCGGCATCGGCCTGGACAACCGGCGGTTCGACGATGGCGATCGATCTCGACGGCGACGGCACGGTCGGGGCGGCCGACCTCGCGCTGATGCTCGCGTCCTGGGGGCCCGCACCCGCCGGAACACCCGCCGATTTCGACCGCAATGGCTCGGTGAACGCCGCGGACCTCGCGCGACTCCTCGAGCGCTGGGGCTCATAACCGCACGATCGACGAGACGAAGGCACCCGCACGGCATCCGCACGGCGTCCGCACGGCATCCGCACGGCATCCGCTTCGTCACCCGGCGCGTCGGTCGCGAGCCGCCCACGCGCCGCCGCCGCCTCGCCGACGCCCCGCCGACGCCGCGACCAGTACGGGATCCCGCGCTCGACTGGGGTTGCATCCCCACCGGGGTCCCGCTACATTGCGCGACTCGACATTTCAAACCGCTCGAACTACCGGGCCCCTGCCGCAACGCAGGGTCCGCAGCAGACGAGGCCGCGTGCGCCAAGTTCGCTGAGTCCGGTGGGAGGTCACGGAAACCATGGCTGCAAAGAAAGTCACGAAGCAGTTCAAGATCATGGCGCCGGGTGGCAAGGCCACTCCCGCCCCGCCGATCGGCCCAGTCCTCGGCGCAAACGGCGTCAACCCCGGACAGTTCATCACGAAGTTCAACGAGGCCACGCGCGCGCTCAACGGCCGCGTCGTCGGCTGCGTGATCACGGTCTACTCCGACCGCTCGTTCGACTTCGAGATCAAGAGCTCGCCCACTTCGGTCCTGATCGCCGCGGCGCTCAAGGTCGAGAAGGGCTCCGGCCGTCCGAACACCGACAAGATCGGCAAGCTCTCGAAGGCGCAGGTCAAGGCCATCGCCGAGGAGAAGCTCAAGGATCTCAACACCACCAACATCGAAGCCGCGATGCGCGTCGTCGCCGGTACTGCACGCTCGATGGGCGTGACGGTGGAGGGCTAAACCATGCCGAAGATTTCCAAGCGTCGCCAGGCGAACCTCGCGGCCGTCAACACCGGCATCCTCTCGGCTGCCGATGCCGTCGCCGCGCTCCGCAAGTTCAAGACCCCGAAGTTCGACCAGACGGTCAACGTCGTCATGCACCTCGGCATCGATCCGAAGCAGGCCGACCAGATCATCCGCGGTTCGATCGGCCTTCCGAACGGCACCGGCAAGACGGCGCGCGTCGTCTGCTTCTGCCAGTCGGACAAGGTCGCCGCGGCGAAGGCCGCCGGCGCGGTCGAGGCCGGTTCCGACGACCTCGTCGCGAAGATCGAGGGCGGCTGGATGGACTTCGACGTCGCGGTCGCGAGCCCCGACATGATGCGCGTCGTGTCGAAGCTCGGCAAGGTGCTTGGTCCGAAGGGCCTCATGCCCTCGCCGAAGGCCGGCACCGTGGCCCCCGACGTCGTCGGCGCCGTCCGGGAGTACGCCAACGGCAAGCAGGAGTACCGCAACGACGATGGCGGCAACGTCCACGGCGTGATCGGCAAGCTCTCGTTCGCCGACGCGAAGCTCGTCGAGAACCTCGAGGCGTTCATCGCCAACATCAACAAGGTCAAGCCGGCATCCGCGAAGGGCACGTACATCAAGAAGTGCGTCATCGCGGCGTGCATGAGCCCCGGCGTCCAGGTCGCCGTCTGACCCCAGCGCGAAAGTCCACGCGAGCACCATCGCGAAAGGAACAGTCATGAGCAAGCCAGTCAAGGACATGATCGCGTCGGAGTACACCCGCCGCTTCGAAGGCGTCACCGGCGCCGTCGTCGTGGAGATCCGGGGCCTCGACGCGAAGGCCACCACGAACGTGCGCGGCACGCTCGCCGGCAAGGGCATCAAGGTCACCGTGGTCAAGAACGCGCTCGCGCGCCGCACCTTCAAGGGCGGTCCGCTCGCGTCCCTCGAGAGCGCGCTGAAGGGACCGTCGGCCCTGCTGACCGGCCCCGAGAGCGCCGTGCTCGTCGCCCGCGAGATCGTCAAGATCGCCGAGGCGGAGAAGAAGGTCGTCCTCAAGGGCGCCATCTTCGACGGCGAGTACTACGACGGCGACGCCGGCGTGAAGAAGCTCGGCAGCTTCCCGACGCGGGAAGAGGCCCAGGCCAAGGTCGTCACGCTCGTCCTCTCCCCCGCACGCAACATCATGGGTTGCGTCAAGACCATCCAGGAGAAGCTGGAGAAGGGCGAGACGATTTCCAAGGTCGCTTAAGCGACCTTGGAAATCGCGTTTGGTAGGCAAGTCTGCGCTCCGGCGCAGACTTGGCCGCGAGGAGCGCGTCGAGCGCCGTCCGAAGCGGTGTTTGGTAGGCAAGTCCGCGAGGAGCGCGTCGAGCGCCGTCCGAAGCGGTGTTTGGTAGGCAGGTCCGCGCTCCGGCGCAGACCGCAGTGTGAAGTTCAACCAATCCATCCAGTCAGCCTCCGACTGGTCCAGAACGGGACGCGAGTCCACCCGACTCGCCCCCGAAGGATGAAATGCCGCGCGTGGCGGCACCTCTCGGAGCAACGACGATGGCGCGAGCCATCGGGAAAGTAGAAGGAATCAGACATGTCGGACACCAAGACCTTTGACGCGAAGATCAGCTCCCTCGGCGACTCGATCGCCAGCCTCACCATCAAGGAGGCGGTCGAGCTCACCGACTACATGAAGGTCACCTACGGCATCGAGCCGGCCGCCGGCGCGGTCGTCGTCGCGGGCGACGCGGGTGGCGCGGGCGCCGCGAAGGCCGCCGAGAAGACCGAGTTCAACGTCGTCCTCAAGGGCGCCGGCACGAACAAGATCGCCGTCATCAAGGCTGTCCGCGAGGCGACCGGCCTCGGCCTCGCCGAGGCCAAGGCCCTCGTCGTCGGCGCGCCGAAGACCGTCAAGGAAGCCCTCGGCAAGGAGGACGCGACCAAGCTCGTCGACGCCCTCAAG
>JBIIYI010000371.1:0-3496 GCA_044346895.1 Phycisphaerales bacterium | reverse complement strand
CCGAGCGCGGCATGAAGACCGTCGGCCTCACCGTGAACGGCGCCGACGGCAAGGGCATCGGCTACTTCGAGGGCGACGACGACCGCGTGCGCCTCACCCCGCGGCACTGGGCCTACCTCCGCATCTCCGAAGGCTGCAACCAGCGCTGCGCGTTCTGCACGATTCCGTCGATCCGCGGCAAGATGCGCTCGAAACCGATCGACGCGATCCTCGCCGAGGCGCGCGGACTGATGGCGTCGGGCGCGTTCGAACTCAACCTCATCGGCCAGGACACCACGAGCTACGGCATGGACGTCGGCTACGACGGCGGACTTCCGGGGCTCCTCAAGGGGATCGACGGCGTCGCGCGCGAGTTCGGCGGCGGCTGGATGCGGCTGATGTACGCGTATCCGTCGAAGTTCGACGACGCGTCGATCGACGCGATCGCGAGGCTCGACAACATCGTCAAGTACATCGACATGCCGCTCCAGCACGCGAGCAACGCGATGCTGAAGGCGATGCGCCGTCACACGACGCGCGCGCACACCGAGGAACTGCTCGAGAAACTGCGCGAACGCGTTCCCGGCATCGCGATCCGCACCACGTTCATCGTCGGCTTCCCGGGCGAGACCGAGGACGACTTCGAGCAGCTCTGCGAGTTCGTCTCCGAGCAGCAGTTCGACATGATGGGCGTCTTCCGCTACTCGGCCGAGGAAGGCACGCCCGCCGGCACGATGGAGAAGGACCCGGCGCTCGCCGTGCCCGACGAGGTGAAGCGCGAGCGCGAGGAGCGGCTGATGATGCTCCAGCAGGAGATCGCCTTCGAGAACGCGAAGCTCCAGAGCGAGGCGAAGGCGCAGTTCGACGTCCTCATCGAGGGCCCGGCCGCGGGCAAGTCGAAGTCGCGCGCGACGACCGGCGTCACGAAGGGCGGCGCGCTCTACACGGGCCGCGCGTACTTCCAGGCGCCGTCGATCGACTCGCTGACCTACGTCCAGTCGACCGAGAAGCGCGCGCCGGGCGAACTCGTGCGCTGCACCGTCGTCGACGCGAACGGCTACGACCTCGTGGCCGTTCCGACGGACGAACTCGAGAAGCGCGTGTCGCTCCCGATCATGCATCGGCACTGACGCCGCCTCGCGCCGCGTGCTACATTTCGAACATGATCGATCCTGAGGAACTCGTCGGCGGCGAATGGGCGGACTGGTACCGCCTCAGTCCCGCGGAGCGCTGGCTCGAAAGCGAGCGCCTCTGGATCGCATACCTCTCGATGGGAGGGACGCTTGATCCCGAACCCGATACGCAAAGTCCTTTCTTCGATCCAGTCGCAGCGCGTGCAGGCGCTCCTGATGGGCGGGCAGGCCTGCGTGTTCTACGGCGCGGCGGAGTTTAGCCGCGATACGGACCTCGCCATCCTCGCGGAGGCCGCGAACCTCGAGCGGCTCTCCGCCGCACTGGCAGAACTCGACGCGGAGGTCATCGCCGTGCCTCCATTCACGGCCGATTTCCTCCTCCGCGGACACGCCGTGCACTTCCGCTGCCGTCACAGGGACGCCGCGGGCATGCGCGTCGACGTCATGGCGAAGATGCGGAACGTCGCCGACTTTCCACAACTCTGGGAACGGCGAACCGAGGTCGCGCTGCCGGACGGGTGCATCGCCTCGATGCTCGGCATCGAGGATCTCGTCGCCGCGAAGAAGACCCAGCGCGACAAGGATTGGCCCATGGTCCGCCGCCTGCTCGAGGCGCACTACCTCGGGCGTCGCGCGGACCCATCGCCAGCGTCCGTCCGCTTCTGGCTACGCGAACTGCGCACGCCCGAACTGCTGATCGAGGCGGCCGCGCTGCATCCCGCGGCGCTTCCCGAGGCGCTTCGCGGACGACCTCTCCTCGAGCACGCCGCGGCTGCCCGCGTCGAGGCGCTGCATTCGGCGCTCCGCGAGGAGGAAGAGCGCGAGCGCGAGCTCGATCGCGAGTACTGGAAACCGCTTCGCGCGGAGCTCGAGCGCCTCAGGCACGGCGCGAAACCGGATTGACCATCATGCACGCACACGACGCAGAAGCCCTCGTACGTCCCCTGCTCTGGATCGGTTTCGAAGGGAAGATCCCCACGCCCGAGGCCGTGCGCCTCGTCCATGAGGGCGTTTCGGGCGTCATCCTCTTCGCGCGCAACGTCGGCACGCGCGACGAGACGCGCGCGCTCATCCGCGAGCTGAAGGCGATCGCGCCGGGACCCCTCCTCCTCTCGGTCGATCAGGAAGGCGGTCGCGTGACGCGGCTGACCGAGGGTTTCGAGCGCTTTCCATCGCTCCGCGAGATCGGCGGACGGAGCTCCGACGAGGTGCGCGCGATCGGCGCGCGGCTCGGCGCGCAGGTGCGGGGCGCGGGCTTCGACATCGACCTCGCCCCCGTCGTCGACGTCGACTCGAACCCGGCGAACCCCGTGATCGGCGAGCGCTCGTTCTCGCGCGATCCCGCGGTGGTCGCCGAACTCGGCGCCGCGATGATCCGCGGGCTCGAGAGCGAGGTCGCGGCCTGCGCGAAGCACTTCCCCGGCCACGGCGACACGGACAAGGACTCGCACTACGACCTCCCGCGCCTCGCGCACGGCATCGACCGCCTGCGCGCGTGCGAGATGGTTCCCTTCAAGGCCGCCGTCGCGGCCGGCGTCTCCTGCGTGATGACGACGCACGTCGTCTTCGACGCGCTCGATCCCGGCGTCGCGGCCACGATGAGCGCTCCGGCGATCGCACTCCTCCGCGGCGAGGTCGGCTTCCGGGGCGTCTGCGTCAGCGACTGCCTCGAGATGAAGGCGATCTCGGAGCACTTCGGCTCGGGCATCGCGGCCGTGCGCGCGGTCGCGGCGGGCGTCGACGCGCTCCTCGTCTGCCACACCGCCGAGGCGCAGCACGAGGTGATCGCGCATCTCGCGGCCGCGGTCGTCGACGGCGTCATTCCCGAGGCGCGCATCCTCGAGGCGCGCGAGAGGCTCGCGACGCTCGCGGCGCGGCACGCGCGAAACGACTGACCACACGCGGGGGAACGATGGGCGACGACAACATCGCGGAAAACTTCCTCCTCCTCTTCGACGACGACGACGACGACGACAAGTCGAAGGGCGGAGGCGCCGCGCGTCCCGCCGGACGCCGGCCCGCGTCCGCGCCGGCGAGCGCGCCGGACGCGCCGAACGCCCGGAGCGATCGCAGCATCTCCGCCGGTTCGCGCGCGAGGCTCCCCTCCCCGGGCTCGGTTCGACCGATCGCGCCTCGCGCGTCGGGGCCCTCGAAGGCCCGAAATCCGCTCGCGCGGCTCTGGGCGGCGATCCTGCGCCTCTTCCGGCGCGGCTGACCGGTTTCTCCCGTTCGAACGGACCGGCTGAATCCAACGCGGCCTGCGGCTACACTGCGCGATTCCCGTGAAGATCCGCAACTTCTCCATCATCGCCCACATCGACCACGGCAAGAGCACGCTCGCCGACCGCCTCCTGCAGGCGACGAAGGCCGTCTCGGAGCGCGAG
>JBIIYI010000370.1:0-3507 GCA_044346895.1 Phycisphaerales bacterium | reverse complement strand
CTTGCGATCGTGAAGCACATCGCCTCCATCCACGGCGGCGGCGTCGAAGCCGAGAGCATCGTCGGCAGCGGAAGCCGCTTCAGCCTGCTGCTGCCCGCCGCGATGCGACCGACGGAAGCACGAGCGCGGGTGAAAATCGGGGGCGATTGAACGCTTCCTTTACACGGACTTCATAATCAAGCGCGAGATTGTTTGGGCCGCGTTCACCCATCGCGCGATGCCCGAACGCGCACCATCGCCCTCGACGGGCGAGCAAGCACGAAGGACCCGACCACCATGCAGACCCTCCGAACCCTCTCGATCGCCTCGATCGTCGCCGCAACCTCGCTTCTCCTCGCCGCCGCTCCTCAGGACGCCGACCTCAAGTCCCTCAAGGGCGCCATCAAGATCGACGGATCCTCGACCGTCTACCCGATCACCGAGGCGGTCGCGGAGGAGTTCAACAAGGTCGCGAGCAAGGTGCGCGTGACCGTCGGCATCTCGGGCACCGGAGGTGGATTCAAGCGCTTCGCCGCGGGCGAGATCGACATCGCCGACGCCTCCCGTCCGATCAAGAAGGCCGAGAGCGACACCGCGACCAAGTCGAAGGTCGACTACGTCGAGCTGCCCGTCGCCTACGACGGGCTGACCATCGTCGTCCACCCGAAGAACGACTGGTGCAGTTCGCTCACCGTCGACGACATCAAGAAGATCTACTCCGCGTCCGGTGGCGTGAAGTCGTGGAAGGACGTCAACCCGTCGTGGCCGGACAAGGCGATCAAGGTCTACTCGCCGGGCACCGACTCGGGAACCTTCGACTATTTCAAGGAGGTCGTCGTCGGCAAGGACGGCGCGATCCGCAGCGACATCAGCGTCTCCGAGGATGACAACGTGCTCGTGCGCGGCGTCGCCGGCGACGAGAACGCGATCGGCTTCTTCGGCTGCGCGTACTACTTCGAGAACAAGGGCAAGGTGAAGTCGATCGCGGTCGACGGCGGCAAGGGCCCCATCGCGCCGACGACCGAGACCATCGAGAACGGCTCCTACGCGCCGTTCAGCCGCCCGCTCTTCATCTACGTGAACAAGACGAGCGCCGACAAGCCCGAGGTCGCCGCGTTCATCGACTTCTACCTGAAGAACGCCGCGGAACTCGCGGCGGAAGTCGGCTACGTGCGCCTGCCCGAGTCGATCTCGACCAAGGTCGCGGCGAACTGGACGAAGCGGCGCGTCGGCACGCAGTTCACGACGCCCGAGGGCGAGACGGTCCACGGCTCGCTCGCGCAGGTCTACGAGTGAGATTGCACCGGGCGAGACCACGCAGCGCTGGTCGGCCCGGCTCCTCGATTCGCACTCGCCGCGCGGCGGCCCGAAGACCCCAAGGCACGGCCGAACGGCGGTGACGCGAGGGCCGCGGGCTCCGCCCCGCATCGCGGGCGCAGCGAATCTGACCAAATCATGACCGAAGCCTCGCGCATCCACCCCACTTCCCGCACCTTCCGGCGCCCCGAGCCGGGTAGATTGCCCGCCCCGTGACGAGCGTCCCCGCCAACGCCCCGCCGCCCATGCGCGACCTGACCAAGCTGGGTCGACCGAAGTCGGTCCCCGCCCGGAAGGCCCGCGAGTCGATCATCGTCGGGACGCTGGCCGTGGCAGCCACGTTCTCGATCCTCGTGACGCTGACGATCGTCGTCGTCCTCGCGCGCGAGACGGTGAGCTTCTTCGAGTTCCCCGACGTCTCGGTGACCGAGTTCCTCACGGGGTCCGAGTGGAACCCGCTTCTGGGCGCGGAGAAGCACTTCGGGATCTGGCCGCTCGTCTCGGGGACCCTGCTCGTCACCGCGATCGCGGCGAGCTTCGCCCTGCCGATCGGGCTCATCTCGGCGATCTACCTGAGCGAGTACGCCAGCCCGCGCGTGCGCGCCATGCTCAAGCCCGCGCTCGAGATCCTCGCCGGAATCCCGACGGTCGTGTACGGCTTCTTCGCACTGACGGTGGTCACGCCGCTCCTCCAGAAGGCCAATCCCTTCCTCGAGACGTTCGGCTCGCCCGATGCCCCGGTCGCCTTCGGCAACTACAACGCCCTGAGCGCCGGACTCGCGACGGGCATCATGATCCTCCCGATCGTCTGCTCGCTCTCCGAGGACGCGCTGCGCGCGGTGCCCCGCAGCCTCCGAGACGGCGCCCTCGCGCTCGGCGGCACGCGCTTCGACGTGTCGGTCAAGGTGGTCGTGCCTGCCGCGCTCTCGGGCATCGTGGCGGCGTTCCTGCTGGCGATCTCGCGCGCGGTCGGCGAGACGATGATCGTCGCGCTCGCGGCGGGCGGCGTGGCGCAGATCACCGCCAACCCAGCCGCCGAAGTGCAGACCATGACCGCGTACATGGTGCAGATCTTCCTCGGCGACGCGCCCGCGACCGGGGTCGAGTACAAGTCGAGCTACGCGGTCGCCGCGACGCTCTTCGTGATCACGTTCATCATCACGATGATCGGCCAGTGGGTGCTCCGGCGCTTCCGCGAGGAGTACGACTGATGTCCAAGCCCCGCCCCATCGCCGCCCGGCTCCTGCAGGACCGCGCGTTCCTCTGGACGTGCCTCGTCGCGACGAACGTCGCGATCGTGGTGCTCGCGGTGCTCCTCATCTCGATCTTCTGGCAGGGCTGGGACACGCTTTCCTGGAAGTTCGTCACGAGCTTCGCCTCGCGCAAGCCGTCCGAGGCGGGCATCCTCGCGCCGCTGATGGGCTCGGTCTGGGTCTGCACGATCTGCGGCCTGATCGCGCTTCCGCTCGGCGTGGGAACCGCGGTCTTCCTCGAGGAGTTCGCCAAGCGCACCTGGTTCACCCGGTTCGTGCAGACGAACATCATGAACCTCGCGGGCGTTCCGTCGATCGTCTACGGCATCCTCGGCCTGACGGCGTTCGCGCGCATGTTCGGCGCGTTCGGGACGAGCGTGGAGGATTCCTTCACGTTCGGCGACGAGGAGAGCCTCCTCTTCCTCCGCATTCCGTTCGGCTCGAGCGTGCTGGCCGGCGGACTCACGCTGATGCTCGTCATCCTGCCCGTCGTGATCATCTCGACGCAGGAGGCGCTGCGGGCGGTGCCCGCGTCGCTGCGCTCCGGCGCACTCGCGCTTGGTGCGACCCCGTGGCAGACGGTGTGGGGCATCACGCTTCCCGCCGCGGTCCCCGGCATCATGACGGGCTCGATCCTCTCGATGAGTCGTGCGATCGGCGAGAGCGCGCCGCTGCTCGTCCTCGGCGGCCTCCTCCTCGTCTTCAACACGCCGACGAACCTGATGAGCGACTTCGCGATCCTGCCGCTCCAGATCTACAACTGGGCGCAGCGGCCGCAGGACGAGTTCCACTACATCGCGGCGAGCGCGATCATCATCCAGCTCGTGGTCCTTCTGCTCTTCAACGGCATCGCGGTGTTCATCCGCCAGAAGCTGCAGAAGCCGCTCCAGTGACCGAGACTCGCGCCGTCCCCGCCCCCACCACGAGCCCGACCATGCAGAGCGACTCCACCACGACC
>JBIIYI010000369.1:0-3509 GCA_044346895.1 Phycisphaerales bacterium | reverse complement strand
CGGCGGGCATTTTCTGCACGACGATTTATTCCTCATGGCCGCAGCCTATCTGTTCCACCTCGTGCAAAACCACCCGTTCGTTGACGGCAACAAACGAACAGGCACCGCTTCTGCACTTGTCTTCCTGGACCTGAATGGATTCGAGGTCGACTGCGATGCAGACGCGCTCGCGGAACTCGTGATCGATGTCACCCTCGGCAAGTCCGGCCAAACGGAAGTTGCCGACTTCTTCCGCCGCCACGCTGTCCCGCGCGCTGAATGACGCATGCAATCGCTTCAACTCCTCACCCCCTCCCACCATCGCCGCGTTCCCTGGAAGAACGGGCTTGGCTCGACGCTCGAGATCGCGACGGATGCGGCCGAGCCTGGCGGCCCGTGGACGTGGCGACTCTCCTTCGCCGACGTCCCATCGCGCGCGCCATTTTCCGCGTTTCCCGGCGTCGATCGGCATCTCGCGGTGCTCGACGGCGCGGGCATGACGCTTGAACGCGCCGACATGCGGATCGCCGTGCCGCGCGAGGGGCTCGCCTTCACCTTCGCGGGCGAGGACGAGATCATTGGCGTGCCGACCGGCTCCGGCGTCCGCGACGCGAATCTCATGCTCGATCGAACCCGCTGGCGGGGAACCCTGGAACTCATGCGCCTCGCGGCGATCCGTGAACTCGACATCGACGCGGGGCTCTCGCTGATTCACCTCGCCTCCGGCGGCGAATCCGCGGAATGCTCGTTCGAGGACGAATCCCTGCGGCTCGACGCGGACTCCACGCTTCTCTGCCCGGGACGCGTCCGCATCCGCGCGGCGCGCGGGACGCTCGTCATCGCGCGGATCCACGCGCGACCAAACTCGCCGATCGAAGGCCGACCATGAAAGACACCACCGCACTGCTCCTTCTCCTCGCGTGCCTCCTGTCCGGCTGCTCCACGACGCCTCCCGCGACGGCGGGCTCGCGCGTGTCGAATGCGGAACCGGGCACCGTTGCCTACGACCGCGACGTCTTCCAGACGCTGCTCGGCAACCACGAGCTCATCCGCCGCGAGTTCCGCGAGGTCGACGGCGGCATCGAGTCGGTCACCGAGTCGGACGACGCCGAGGTGGCGGCGCTCATCCAGGATCACGTCGCCGCGATGAAGGTGCGCGTCGAGCACGGCCGCGCGATCCGCGTGTGGGATCCGATGTTCCGCGAGATCTTCACGAACGCCGACCGGATCCGCTTCGAGTACGAGAACACGCCGAAGGGCGTGAAGGTGCGCGAGACGAGCGACGATCCCTACGTCGCGCGGCTCATCCAGGCGCACGCCAAGGTCGTCAGCGGCTTCGTCGCGCGCGGCGGAGCCGAATCTCAACTCGCGCACGAACCGCCGGCGCGCGAGTGATCATCAGCCGTTCGCATGCACGCGTACGTCCCACAAGGGATCACGCTGCCCAATCGCGATCGATACTCCCATCGGCGCCAGAGCCATAATCCGAGCTTCGATATGACGCGCAAAGATGCTGCGTTTTCATCGAATGCAACCGCCGTCACGCGCGGAGCGCGAAGCGTTTCAAACCCATATCGAAGCAGCGCACGCGATCCTTCGGTCGCAAGCCCCTGCCCCCACGCCGACGGCATCAATCGATAGCCGATCTCGAGATCGCCGATTTCCGCAGGCTCTCCTTCACGTGGCGGCTTGAGATGAAACCAACCAACAAACTCGCCGCCTACTTCGGCCATCCAAAATCCAAGTGAGGGCGTGGCTGCATCGATCGCACGCATGCGAGTAACGACGGCCTCGCATTGTGCGAGGGTTGGAGCCTCTGGCTGATCGACGAATCTCCTCACACGCTCCTCAGCATCGAGCGCGCAGAGGTACTGGGCGTCCTCTTCCGCAACTGGCCGAAGCATGAGCCTCGCCGTGGACAGCGTCGGCTTCATCGGACTGGAACCAAACGGATCGAGCGCACGTTCACGACGGCCTCGCCAGGCTTTGACGACGCGCGAAGCAATACCGACTGCGAACCCGCCGGAACATCAAGCGCACCGAGTTCAAACTCGCGGTAGTCCTGCCAGCCGCCCGTCCCTTCGACCGTGAAGTCGATGCGCGATCCGGCGCAGTCGAGCGAGACGCGTGCGCCCGCGGATTCGCTCCTGCAGGCGAGCTCCGCCAGCACGCGATACCTCCCCGCGCGCTGCCCCGCGATCGGCCATGTTGCGGACGCCGCGGGGTCGAGCCAGTAGCCGATGTTGTACCTGACGTCTCCGATCACGCCGACCTGCTCGACCTTCAGCGAAGGACCCTCGAGGGTCGCGTCGTGCGGCAGCAACTTGATCGCGCCATCGGCCGACGGATGCACCGCGAAAGGCAGCGGATCGAGCGAGCCTTCGTAGCGGACGCGCACCACGGTGCACGAAGGATCGACCGGATCCTTCGGCAGCATCAGCACGTTGCCGATTCCCGCGTCGTCGCGCGCGTGCCGGCACTCGGCATCGGAGCCGAGCAGCTCGACCGACGTGATCTCGTTGCGGATCGGCAGCGAGAACAGGCCGTCCGGCTGCCAGTCGAACACCATCAGGTAGAGCGCGCCCGGCTTCTGCGTCGCGCGTCCCCACGAAAGCCGCGTGAACGGGCTCGCGGTCGTTCCGTAGATCGCCTCGTCGTTCACCTTCATCCACGCGCCCACTCCGCGCAGCGTCTCCTGCGCCGCCTCGGGCACGCGCCCGTGCGCGTCGGGGCCGATGTTGAGCAGGAGATTCCCGCCCTTCGACACGATGTCGCACAGGAGGCGCACGACGGTCTTCGCATCCTTCCAGTTGACGTCGTGCGCGCTGAATCCGTAGGACTCGTTCAGCGTGTGGTTGACCTCCCAGTCCATGCCGGGCAGGCCCGTCGGCGGAACGTACTTCTCCGGCGTTCCGTAGTCGCCGTTCCTGTTCTCGAGCCCGTTGAACAGGCGGTTGTTGACGAGGATCCGCGGCTGCCGAGCGCGCATGTCGGACATGAGCTGCGCCGCGCCCCACGCCGCGCCCTGGTGCTGCTGGTCGGAGTAGTCGAACCAGATCGTCGAGAGCGGCCCGTAGTTCGAGAGAAGCTCGGTCACGTGCCCGCGCATGTACGCGATGTAGTTCGCATGGTCGCGCGCGCGGCCGTCCTTCGGGTAGCCGGGCAGCGCCATCTCGTAGGCATCGGGGTGCTGCCAGTCGAGCAGCGAGTAGTAGAACCCCGCCTTGAGCCCGCGCGCGCGCATCGCATCGGCGAACTCGCGCGCGACATCGCGGCCCGCGGGCGAGATGTTGGTGCCGCCCGCGACGCTGTTCCCGAGCGAATACGGCTGGCTCGAGTTGAAGAGCGTGAAGCCGTCGTGGTGCTTCGAGGTCATGACGGCGTAGCGCATGCCCGCGTCCTTCGCGAGATCCGCCCACTTCTCCGCAAACCCGGGATCCGGCTGGAAGAGCGGCTTCATCTGCCGCTCGTACTCCGCGCACGGCACGGCCGCCCAGTGCTGGATCCACTCGGCGTAGTGCTGCTCGTAG
>JBIIYI010000368.1:0-3524 GCA_044346895.1 Phycisphaerales bacterium | reverse complement strand
CATCTGGGATCCGAGCGTCTACTACTTCAACCGGATCCCGAGTGAGATCGACCGCTACACGGCGCTCACGACCGCGATCGGCGGCATCGTCTTCAGCGTCATCGGCTCCGCCATTCCGGCCGGACGCGCCGCCGACACCGATCCCGTCGGAAGCCTGAGGTACGGCTGATGGGCACGCAGCCGAACGCCTCGCCGCTTCTCTCCGCGCAGCACGTGCGCAAGACGTACCGCCTCGGACGGTTCGACGTGCCCGTCCTCCGCGACGCGTCGATCGACGTCCATCAGGGCGAGTGGGTCTCGATCGTCGGAAGTTCGGGTTCGGGCAAGAGCACGCTGCTTCATCTCCTCGGCGCGCTCGACACTCCCGACGCCGACTCGGGGCCGATCGCCTTCGGCAACGAGGACCTGCGGAAGTTCGGCCCCGGCCGTCAGAACCGCTACCGGAACCGCGACGTCGGATTCGTCTTCCAGTTCTACCACCTGCTGCCTGAACTCGACGTCCTCGAGAACGCCATGCTGCCGGCGCTCGCCGGACTCGGTCCGGTCGCATGGCTCCTGCAGCGTCGGGCGCTCCGCGAGCGCGCGGCCGAACTCCTCAGGACGTGCGGACTGGGTCACCGTCTGCGCCATCGACCGTCGGAACTGTCGGGCGGCGAACGCCAGCGCGTCGCGATCGCGCGCGCGCTCCTCAACGGCCCGCGGCTCCTCCTCGCGGACGAACCGACGGGAAACCTCGACGAGAAGACGGGCGGCGGCATCCTCGACCTGCTCGCCGAGCACCACGCCGCGGGCCTCACGCTCGTGATGGTGACGCACGACGCGCACATCGCGCGGCGGGCGCAGCGCCAGGTGCGCATCGCGGATGGACGGGTCGAAACGGGAAGCGCGTGACCGGAAGCGCGTGACCGGAAGCGCGTGAGGGAGCGTCGTCGCACGCGCCGCGCCGCCCTGACCGTCGGTCGCGATCAGTCGTTCGTGTAGAACCATTTGCCCGTCGCGGCGGCCGCGGCGGAGAGTGACGAACCGTAGATGCGCTCGAAGCGCCTCTCCCAGACCTGCGTGGGCGTCTTTGGCGGCGAGGCGGATCCGGTCGGCAACTTCACGTCCGCCTTCGCAAACGCGAGCAGCCGGTTCGGATCCTGCTCGTAGAGCCGGCGCACGAACATGTACGACATCGACTGCGCGAGGCCGAAGTCCTTCGCCCACATCGGATCGGTGTAGTCGCTGCGAAGGACCTTCAGGAACGGCGTGCCCGCGCGCACGGCGACCAGCCCCTCGCGGCGGAGCGCGTCGTCCATCGCGGCGGTCGGCGTGTGGATCTCGGCCATCAAGCGGGGAAGCCCCTCGTTCAGCCACGCGGGCCCGCGCTCGGGCGACCGCGCCCAGTGGAGCATCGCGCGCGCCACGCCGACCGACGCGTGATAGGCCTGCAGCGCGCGGTCGCTGTTGGGTGCGACAAGCACGATCGGAAGCGGGACGCCCGCGGCGTCGGCCGGGTAGACGACGAGGACATCCGGATAGCGCGCCGGGTCGATGCCGGCGGCCGACGCCACGAGGAGCCTCCAGCGGTCGCGGTCGCCGACCAGGACGACCGGGATCCTTCCCTGCGGCCTCACGGGCGCACCTGCCCGCGCGAGGTCCTCCGACCAGCGCATGTAGAACGCCTCGAGCTTCGCGGCGTCGTTGCGGAATGCCGGGTCCCCGCTTTCGGTGAGGAGCGCGATGCGCGGGGACTCGTGCAGCGTTCCGCTGGCTCCGGCCTTGGCGAGGATGGCGCGCGCGGCCTCGACGTTCGTCGCGGTCGCCTGCTCGAAGGCCGCCGGATCAAGGTCCTTCCAAGGAGCGGTCGGGAAGGGCGGCGCCTCAGGGCTGATCGCGGAGAGTCGGGCGACCTCCGCCTTGCGCGCGCGTTCCTCACGCGCCGCACGCAGCCGATCGGCCTCCGCACGGGCGGCTTCCAACGCCTCCGGCGTCGCACCCTGATGCTTCGCCCACTCGACGATCGAACGACCGGCGCCGCCGGCATCCGGCAGCGCAAGCACGATCGCGGCGGCATCCGCGGCAGCGGCGGCATCCTTGGCCGTGACGAAGGACTTCAGCACGGCGACCGCGGAAATCGGGCGCAGGTCCTCCCAGCGCATCGATCCACAGGTCCCCTCGAGGCCGTCACCCGACCACGCGGTGACGCCGCAAGCCTCGCTCCGACCGCTCGTAAGGTCGAGCGTGACCCGAACCTCGGCGGCCAGCGCCCGGCGCTGGATATCCGCCGAACACGGTGCATGAATCGCCAAAACGACAGTCGCGGCCATGGCAGAGGACACGACGGGTCCGGCGATCGCGACTGTCATCGTGCGTAGAGGCATGTTGGATCGCAAGAATACCTCCCATTTCACCTATTTCGGGGTGCGGGCTGACCGAAAAGAAGTCGAGACGGTGGAACGAGTCTTGCCCACCCGACGCCATTCCCGCGAACTTCGGTCCGCGCCGAATGAGTACGATGGCCGACCGCTTGTCCGAGAAGCCCGACGGCTTCCGGAAGCCAGGTGCTCAGGAAGCACCGTGTTGAGGAAGCACGCCTCGGATCCGAGGCAGCGAAGGAGTTCCCCATGTTCGAACGACTGACCGACCGCGCGCGCAAGGTGATGGCCCTCGCGAACCAGGAGGCCCAGCGGCTCAACCACGAGTACATCGGGACGGAGCACATCCTCCTCGGCCTCGTGAAGGAAGGCTCGGGCGTCGGTGCGAACGTGCTGAAGAACCTCGACATCGACCTGCGGAAGGTACGCATCGAGGTCGAGAAGCTCGTGAAGACCGGGCCGGAACTCGTCACGATGGGCAAGCTGCCGCAGACCCCCCGGGCGAAGAAGGTCATCGAGTACGCGATCGAGGAAGCCCGCAACCTCAACCACAACTACGTCGGCACCGAGCACCTCCTGCTCGGCCTCCTGCGCGAGCACGACGGCGTCGCCGCCCAGGTGCTCATGAACCTCGGCCTCAAGCTCGAGGAAGTCCGCGAGGAGGTCCTCAACCTCCTCGGCGCGGGCGCCGAGAGCGAGGAAGCCCCGCCGCAGCAGGAACCGCAGGAACCGCCGTCGATGGGCGGACCCGCCTCGGGCGGCCCCGAGACCGGCGGCCGTCGCGGCGCCGCGAAGAGCAAGACCCCCGCGCTCGACAGCTTCGGCCGCGACCTCACCGAACTCGCCCGCGCGGGCGAGCTCGATCCCGTCATCGGCCGCATGAACGAGATCGAGCGCGTGGTGCAGATCCTCTGCCGCCGCACGAAGAACAACCCCGTCCTCCTCGGCGAGGCCGGCGTCGGCAAGACCGCCATCGTCGAGGGCCTCGCGCAGCGGATCATCAACCAGGAGGTCCCCGACATCCTGTTCGACCGCCGTCTGGTCGTCCTCGACCTCGCGGCCATGGTGGCGGGCACCAAGTACCGCGGCCAGTTCGAGGAGCGCATCAAGGCGGTCATGAACGAGGTCCGCCGCGCGAAGAACATCATCCTCTTCATCGACGAGCTC
>JBIIYI010000367.1:0-3526 GCA_044346895.1 Phycisphaerales bacterium | reverse complement strand
CGTACTGCTGTGCGGCGAGCGCGACGTTCGGATCGCTCCAGCCGGCCTGGAGGAACGCCCAGAGGCCGCGCGTGTCGTCGTCGTTCTCGAAGTCGACGCCCTCGGGCGCCCAGACGCGCGACTCGGCCAGCGCGTACACGCCGCCCGTTCCGTCGTCGGTGCCGCCGTCGAAGTTGGGCACGTCGCCGACGAGCCACCAGCCGCCCACCGCGACGCGGATGTCGCGCAGGAATCCGGCCTCGTCGAACGTGACGCCCGATTCCGCGATGAGGAACCAGTCGTCCGAGAGATCGTCGCTGAAGAACGTCGACGGACCGCGCGAACCGGTCGGGACGCCGTCGATCGTGGCGGCGCCGTCGTAGGCGCCGAAGCCGACGTACCACTGGTCCGTCGGATAGAGGAACGCGTTGATGCTCGTCGACGGATTCGGATAGGTCGGCAGCGCGAAGATCGTCGGCGTGAAGCCGGCGCTCGCGTTGATGAAGCCGCCCGCGGTCGGGATGTACGCGAACTCCGTGTTCGCATCCACCTTGCCGACCTTGATGCGCAGCACCTCGTCGAACAGCCACTGCTCGTACCAGAGCTGCGAGAGCTGCGTGATGCTGCCGTCGATCGCGATGTTCGAGTAGGGCTGGAATCCGCCGTGGACGAGCGCGCCGACGCCGGTGTCCGCGGTCTGGAAGTCGGCGAACACGGTGCCGCCCTTGAGATCGACGAGCTTCTCGAGGTCGACCGTGAGGTTGAGATCGACGAGGAAGCGGAACGCGCTCGCGTTGTCGGTGCCGCCCGAGAAGACGCGCGACCACTCGGTGATCGCCGATCCGTTGAGTTCGAAGCCCGCATCCTCGGCGGAGGTGCGCGCGCCGCCCCAGTCGCCCGTGAGGCGCGACCAGGTCCACCAGTCGGACTGACCGAACCACTCGCGCGCGGAGTCGGCGGGCGGCGGCACGGGTGCGACCGCACCACGCTCGCGGGCACCGGGTTCCTGCCCGGGAAGGATCGGCGGCAGTCCCGAGGACGCCGCGGGAATGAGTTCGGCGGCATCGAAGGCGTCGCCGACGCCGGCGAGATCGCCGCCATCCTGCGCGAAGGCGTCCGTCGTCGACGCGAAGGCGACGGCGAGGATCAGCCCACCGAGGGGCCGGCGCAGGCGGGCGTTCGCCCGGTTCGGAACGGGTGCGGCACGTACGGGCGAGGAGGCATGAACTTCGTGATGCATCGGAAGGCTCGTCGGTCGTCCGGACGGGATGGAGCGCAGCCACGCGGCCCGCACGACAGGTGCGGGAGCGGGACGATCGGGGCGAACGGGCGATCGGCGGCCCCTGTCGCCGACTTCACGCGTGCGGCGCGGAGGAGCCGCGAACGGGGTAGGTTCCCGCCCCTACACTGCGCGCCCCCCGCACCCCATCGAGATCGAGAACTCCGTTGCTCGCCTACGCC
The DNA here is from genome assembly GCA_044346895.1 of Phycisphaerales bacterium. Classification (GTDB taxonomy): domain Bacteria; phylum Planctomycetota; class Phycisphaerae; order Phycisphaerales; family SM1A02; genus QWPT01. Next base: position 2,086 of record JBIIYI010000367.1, on the reverse strand, counting down.
ATCTTCAGCCCGCTCGATTACTGGCCGCTCCTCCTCTCCTTCCTCGGAGGAGTCGCGGCGCTCCTCGCGCTCGACCTCTTCGTGATCGAGCGCCTCGCACACGGCGGCGCGACGCCCGCGGCGCAGGCCCGCCGGCAGATGCAGGTGTCGGTGGCGTGGACGGCGATCTGCGTGCTCACCGCGCTCGGGATCGCGTGGGCGTTCCGCCAGTTCGCGCTCACCGAGATCACGGCGAATCCCGCGCTCCTCGAGGACACCCGCTACTTCAAGATGGAGCCCGCGCAGGCGGCCGGGACGCTCTTCCTCGAGTTCCTCACCGGCTACGTCGTCGAGCTCTCGCTCTCGATCGACAACCTCTTCGTCTTCCTCGTCATCTTCCGCTACTTCGGCCTCGATCACGACAAGCAGCACCGCGTCCTCTTCTGGGGCATCGTGGGCGCGGTCGTCTTCCGCGCCATCTTCATCGGGATCGGCAGCGTGCTGGTCAGCTACTCGTGGGTGCTCGTCCTGATGGGCATCTTCCTCATCGCGACGGGCATCAAGCTCGTCGCGAGCGAGGAGAAGAAGCTCGAGCCCGAGAAGAATCCGATGATCCGCATGCTGTCGGGCGTGCTGCCCGTCGCGAAGCAGTTCGACGGAACGCGGTTCTTCACGCGCCTCGACGGCCGGCTCGCGGCGACGCCGCTCTTCATCGCGCTGATCGTCGTCGAGACGACCGACGTCGCGTTCGCGGTCGACTCGGTGCCCGCGGTGCTCGCGATCTCGCAGGAACCGCTCGTCGCCTTCGGCTCGAACATCTGCGCGATCCTCGGCCTGCGCGCGATGTTCTTCGTCGTCGCGGAGGCGATGCAGAAGTTCCACCTCCTCAAGTACGGCCTCGGCCTCGTGCTCGTCTGGGTGGGCCTCAAGATGACTGCGCTCCCCTACTTCTTCAGGGACGAACTCACGAACCCGCAGGGCCACGTGCCGATTCCGCTCTCGCTCGGAGTCATCATCGCCCTGATCGGCGGCACGATGCTCCTGTCGCTCGTCATCCCGCCGAAGCCGGAGCCGGCGGGCGAGCCGGGCACGGACGGCGCGGGCGAAGCCGACGCCGGAACGAGGGAGTGACCGTGCGCACGGGGACTCCGATCCGACCGCGCCCCTTCTGATCCACGACCGTCCGACGGACCTCTACCTGAAGGACTCCGACTTGATCGACTTCATCCTGCACGTCGACGACCACCTCGCCGAACTGCTGCGCGACTACGGCACCTGGTTCTACTGGATCCTCTTCGCGATCGTGTTCGTCGAGACGGGCGTGGTCGTGATGCCGTTCCTGCCGGGCGATTCGCTGCTCTTCGCGGCGGGCGCGCTCGCGGTCCAGAGCGGGCTCAGCGTGCCGCTGATGATGGTCCTCCTCTTCATCGCCGCCGTCCTCGGCGACACGGTGAACTACCACATCGGGAAGGCGCTCGGGCCGCCCGCCTTCAGCGGCCGGTACCGCCTCCTCAAGCAGGCGCATCTCGCGAAGACGCAGAAGTTCTTCGAGAAGCACGGCGGCAAGGCGATCATCTACGCGCGGTTCGTCCCGATCGTGCGCACGTTCGCTCCGTTCGTCGCGGGCGTCGGCACCATGCACTACGGCCGCTTCCTCGCGTTCAACGTGATCGGCGCCTTCGTCTGGGTCGTCGGTTTCGTGGGCGCCGGAGCCCTGTTCGGCAACCTGCCCTTCATCAAGGACAACTTCTCGAAGGTGATCCTCGCCATCATCTTCGTGAGCGTCCTGCCCATCTTCATCGAGTGGTGGAAGGCGCGGCGCGAAGCGAAGCGCGAAGGCGACGCGAAGCGCGAAGGCGAGGCGTAGCGCGAAAGCGGGGCGCGGCTCGCAGGCGGCTCCGGCACGGACGCCGCCTCGCCGAGCGCACGCCCGTCCGGCGCGTCCGCCTCCGATCAGGCTGCTTCAGCCGAGTCCCTTCGGCCGAAACCACTTCAGCCGAACGCACGGCGCGGAACGGCCCGAACGCGTAGCATCCGCGCCTGCGGGCCGCGGAAGCCCGCGCGGTGCGGAGTCCGGCGCATGTGGCGATTCGCGATCAAGATGCTC
>JBIIYI010000366.1:0-3529 GCA_044346895.1 Phycisphaerales bacterium | reverse complement strand
TTGGGGCACCGATTTGTTCGGTGTTTGTTAGTATAAGCCTACCTCGGGCCTCGGCAACCCCCTTGGCACAAAAACACTGCAAATCAATCGAAGGGTCGCTCGATGGTGCGAGGAAGCGAACGGCACGCGTCCATCAGAAGACTTCCATGGGAAGGACGACGTGACGCGCGCCGATCGGCTGCGGATCTGAACCCACGCCGCACCAAGCGCTGCGCGAGTCGAGGCGCAGGCTCATGAGACGATCGCGCGCAGGCACGACGAAGCGGCACGCGGGGAGCGGCCACACGCCGACACGCCACACGCCGACACGTCACGGGATGAAGCAGCGCCGCGCGCATCCGCACGAAGCCGGACAAGACCACGCGACGCGCCTCGCGCGCCTCACGCGCATCACGCGCATCACGCGCATCACGCGCATCACACGCCTCGCGCGCCTCACGCGCATCACGCGCATCACGCGCATCACGCGCATCACACGCCTCGCGCGCCTCACGCGCCGTCGCCGCTCACTCCGCCGTCGCGCGGACCACCCGTGCGACCGCCTCGAAGAGCGACTGCACCTCGAAGGGCTTGAACATGAGTTCCACGCGCCGCGGCGCGTCGCCCGGGATCTTCACCGTCGGATCCGCAGTCAGCAGCACGGCGGGAAACGCCCGACCTGCGCGCGCCTCCGCTTCGGCGAGCACCTCGAATCCACCCTTCGACGGGAGACCGGCCTCGAGGATGAGCACGTCGGGCGGCAGTTCCGAGCGCAGCGCCAGTTCCAGCGCCATCGCTCCGTCGCTGCAGTCGGCGACCTCGTGACCGTCGGCGCGGAGCGCGTCCGCCAGCATGGAACGGAGCAGCGCGTGATCCTCCGCGAGCACCACGCGAAGCGGGCGCCTGCCCGGAACCGCCTTCTCGCTGCGCGCGGCGCGAAACGCCGGAAGCTCGATCACGAAGCGCGTCCCGCGACCGACCGAACTCTCGACCGAAACCCGGCCATGCGCCGCCGCCGTCGCCTGACGCACGACCGCAAGCCCGAGGCCCGTGCCGACGCCACGAGGCTTGGTCGTGAAGAACGGCTCGAAGACGCGCGCGAGCACCTGTTCGGGGATGCCGCAACCGCTGTCCTCGACGACGATGGACGCGGCGAGCGGCCCCACGCTCGAGAGCCCGTCCTCGAGCGTCAGCGCCTCGACGCGCAGCGTCCCGCCCGTCGGCATGGCGTCGCGCGCGTTCACGGCGAGATTCAGGAGGATCTGCGCGAACGCTCCCGGATCCATCTCGATCTCGAGATCGTCCACGCCCGAGGCGTCGACCGAGAGGCGGATCTGCCGGTTGAGGCCGATCGCCGCGATGCGCATGATCTCCTCGATGGAGGGCCGCAGGGCGAAGCGCCGCACCTGCGACTCGCGCGGCCGACCGAGCGCCAGCATGTTCGCGGTCAGCATCGATGCCTTCGTCGACGCGAGGCGGATCGACTCGAGCGATTCGAGCACCGGCGGCGGCGTACCCGGCTCGCCCGAGGCGATGTCGGCCTGACCGCTGATCGCGGTGAGGAGGTTGTTGAGATCGTGGGCGAAGCCGCCCGCGAGGAGGCCGAGCAGTTCGAGCCGCTTCGCATGCTCGAGCGCCTGCTCCGCCGCCTGCTGCTCGGTCACGTCGGCGGTCGTGCCGACGATGCGCTTGGGGCGGCCGAGTTCGAACGCCACCGCGCGCCCGCGATCGCGCATCCAGCGGATCTCGCCGTCGGCGGCGCGCACGCGATAGGTGCACTCGTAGCGGCCCACCGCGCCCTCGAGGTGCGACCGCCACGCCTCGCGCACGCGCACCACGTCGTCGGGATCGATCCAGGCGAGCTCCGAGGGCACCGACGACGGCGCGCCGCGCCCCGCCGCAGCGTGCAGCGCGACGAGTCGCTCCGAGTACCGCGTCGCACCACCGACCTCGCAGTCCCACCAGCCGTCGGCGGTCGCATCGAGGAAGAGCGCGAAGCGGTCGCGCTCGGCCTTCGCCTCGGCGTCGCGCGCGACCCTCTCCCCCACGTCCCGGATCTGCGCGTGGATGATGCGGCCCTCGGTCGAGGTGTCGGGGTAGATCGCCAGTTCGATCGGAAAACGCCGGTCGTTCCGGTCGCGCGCCACCACCTCGATCCGCTTGCCGAGCACCGGACCCGACCGGGATGTCGCGTACTGGGCCATGCCCCGCGCGTGCTGCGGCGCCATCTCCGGGGGAATGATGGTCTCGGCGAGGGTGAGGCCGAGCATGCCCCCCGGCTCGTAGCCGAAGAGCGTTTCCGCCGCGCGATTCGCGAACACGATGCGGCTGTCGAGGCCGATCGTCAGGACCGCGTCCGGCAGCAGCTGCGCCGCCATTCCAGCGTGCTCGTGGGGCATCGGGGCATCGTATCGAAAAAGCAGCGCGGCCCGCGGGACAAGCCCGCGGGCCGCGTGAGGAGTCAGGGATCTCGGCGCCATCGCTTGCGCGAAGGTCGTCCCGCCGTCGATCCCCGGGGCCGGTTCAGCCCCAGTTCGCAAGCACCATCGAGAGATCCTGCGCGTCGGTCGTGCCGTCGCCGTTCACGTCGCCGGCGCCGGACTGTCCCCAGTTGCCGAGCACGATGGAGAGGTCGGCCGCATCGATCCGTCCGTCGGCATTCGCGTCGCCGGGGACCGAGCTTCCGGCCTGCGCCGGGACCGTGATCGGGATCTCGACGAAGCAGCACGGGTGGAAGGTCGCCGAGTGCATGCCGACGATGAGGATGATCTCGGAGCCCGGCGGCAGCGTGGTGGTCACGGTGACCGGCGCGATCGCGATGCCCGTCCAGGGATTGAGCGACGGGATGTTGACGAGCGACGGGGAGACCGTGGCCGGGTAGCCGGGGGCGACCGCGAAGGTGAACCACTCGCCGACGAAGGTCTCGATGTTGAACACGCTGAGCGACACGTCGAAGGTGCCGACGCCCGGGTTGTCGGTGACGAAGGCCTCGTGGATGAAGCAGTCGCACACCGGCATCTCGATGCAGATCTCCTCCGAGCAGCACTCCTGGCCCGTGCTCGATGCGAGCGTCGCGTGGAAGCAGAGGACCTCGCCCTGCGCCACCCCGACGATCGGGATGTTGAGGACGATCGAGTTGCCCTGGCCGAGCGGCGGATTGAGGACGATCACGTTGTTCGGAGCGAAGGCCGGATCGCTCAGGATGAGCAGGTTCGCCGGCTGCGCCGAGTTGTTCGTGATCTCGATCTCCCAGTTGAAGTTGATGAGGCCGTCCGCGGTGGGCACGCAGTCGATCGACTTCGTGGTGAACTCGCAGTTCGACTGCTGCGCATCGACGCAGGAGAGGTCGATCGAGCCGAGCTGCGTCTTCTGCTGGCTGGCGAAGATGCCGTCGAAGTCGATCAGGATCGAGTTGTCGCGGTCGCCGCCGGCGGACGGGAATCCGATGAGGCCGTAGATGTTGTTCGGCGTCGTCGAGTCGATCTCGAGCGCGTCGCCGATCGACCAGACGCGGTCGTTGGCGCCGCCCTCGATGTCGACGCCGCCGACC